>JAILMQ010000086.1 GCA_024692605.1 Eubacterium sp. | reverse complement strand
TCTCTTGTTGATGCAGGGAATTTTGCAATTCCTGTAAATTTAATATCAAACTTAGCAAGCATTGAAGCTACGTCCATATTGATAACGGCAATATATACCTCACCCTTCATATCGTAGTTTCTTACTGCTTCCGGATGAAGCTGGCCGATATATCCTACATTTAACTTGCCCTTCTGAATGTTAGCCTGTCTTCCCGGATGAAGATAAGGATATTCCTGTGTAGGAACATAGTCGCAGTCTTTTCCGAAGTTCAGCTTGCCGAGAATTTCCTCAACAACTCCCTTCAGAGTGAAGAAATCGCAGTTGCCATACATTCCCATGGCAAGTCTTTCAACCTCGTCAGGCAGCTCCTTCAGAGGAAGTTCCTTAGGAAGATATACCTTTCCAAGCTCATAGAGACGTACATTCTTGTTACGTCTGTTAAAGTTAGTTGAAAGTGAAGTAATCAGTCCATTCAGAGGAAGTGTCCTCATGATACTGAAATCCTCTCCAAGAGGATTGCTGATCTTTATAGCATTTCTTACCGGGCTTCCCTCAGGAATAAGAAGCTTGTCATATACCTTAGGGCTCTCAAAGCTGTAACCATAGGCCTGTGAAAATCCGTTTTCTTCAGCAATGGCACGAACGATTCTGTTGATGCCTTCGTTATAAGATATACCACCAATACCTGCATTTACAGAAGGAAGTGTTGATGGAATCTTGTCATAGCCATAAATTCTTGCAACTTCCTCTGCAAGATCAGCTATGCTGAGAAGATCCTGTCTAAATGTAGGAATAGTGAGAGTTTTATCAGACTCATTATATGTAAGTCCAAGTCTGTCAAATATATGAAGCTGTGTATCAACCGGAACCTCTAGTCCAAGAAGTGAATTGATCTTGTCAGGTCTGAAATCCAGTTTCCATGGATTAACCTTTTCAGGATAAACATCCACACTACCCTTCAGAACCTCACCACAGCCCATTTCCTCCACCAGCTGGCAGGCACGGTTTATTGCTTCTTCTGCAAGGTTAGGATCAAGTCCCTTTTCGAATTTTCCTGCAGAATCAGTTCTGAGGCCAAGACGTCTTTCTGACTGACGAATGCTGGTTCCGTCAAAGCAGGCAGCCTCGAAAAGAAGCGTATCCATGGAATCAGTAACCATTGAGTTTTCGCCACCCATGATACCGGCAATAGCTACTTCCTTCTCACCATCGCAGATCATAAGCACGTTCTTATCAAGATCTCTTTCAACGCCGTCAAGAGTAGTGAACTTGTCACCATCATTGGCTGTACGGACAACAATCTTGTTTCCTGCAATTGTTGAAAGGTCAAATGCGTGCATTGGCTGACCCATTTCTTCCATAACATAGTTTGTGATATCAACTATGTTGTTGATGGATCTGATACCCTGGCTGCGAAGTCTGTCCTGCATCCACTTAGGGGAAGGTCCAATCTTTACATTCTTAACAACTCTTGCGATGTAACGCTTGCAAAGCTTTGTATCCTGAATATCTACATCTATATAATCCTTGGTTTCTTCCTTAGACTTCTCCTGAAGTTCAATTACAGGTGGTTTGAAATCCAGGTCAAATGTAGCTGCTGCCTCTCTGGCCATTCCTATGATGGAGAAGCAGTCTACTCTGTTTGAAGTTATTTCATATTCTACATTTGTATCATCCAGTCCAAGTACTTTAACAGCATCATCTCCCGGTTTTACATCTGCATCTTCCGGGAAGAGATAGATTCCGTTAGGATCAGCATCCGGATAAAGATCTGTTGAAGCGCCAAGCTCTTCGATGGCACACATCATTCCGTCAGATTTAACTCCACGAAGGGCTCCGGCCTTGATTCTGATTCCATCCGGTGGGAGTTCTCCGCCGTCATGACCGCCTGCAACCTTACCTCCGTCAAGTACTGTAGGAGTCATTCTTCCTGCAGCTGCATTTGGGGCACCTGTTACAATCTGAATAGGTTCAGACTGTCCAACATCCACCTGACAGATCACCAGTTTATCAGCATCAGGGTGCTTCTCAACGGAAAGGATCTTTCCTACTACTATTTTTTCAAGGTTCTTGTCATACTGATTGTAATTTTCAACATGTGAACCGGAAAGGGTTATTTTATCTACAAATTCCTGAGGAGTCACATCCAGGTCAGGAACATATGCTTTAATCCATGAAATTGGTGTATTCATTATTATTCTCCTTGTTTATATATACGAACTCTCGTTATTTTTCATAATTAATCAATTAGAACTGCTCC
The DNA here is from genome assembly GCA_024692605.1 of Eubacterium sp. GTDB lineage: Bacteria > Bacillota > Clostridia > Lachnospirales > Lachnospiraceae > Eubacterium_Q. The sequence continues at coordinate 4,291 of JAILMQ010000086.1, read as the reverse complement.
AGGAAACGGATATCGTTCTCATACATTAGTCTCATATCTGCAATTTCGTATTTCAGAAGTGCGATACGCTCAAGTCCGATTCCGAAGGCAAAACCACTGTATTCCTCAGGGTCGATTCCACACATTTCCAATACATGTGGATGAACCATTCCGCATCCAAGGATTTCTATCCAGCCTGAACCCTTACATACTCCACAACCTTTACCACCACATTTGAAGCAGGTTACATCCACCTCTGCAGATGGCTCTGTAAATGGGAAATGATGTGGACGAAGCTTTGTTTTTGTTTTGGGTCCGAAGAAGCTTGTGGCAAACTGATCAAGTGTTCCTTTTAGATCAGCCATAGTTACATTTTTACCAATTACAAGTCCCTCAACCTGATGGAAGGATGGTGAGTGAGTTGCATCCACCTCATCAGATCTGAATACTCGTCCGGGAGAGATAAGCTTTATCGGAAGCTCTCTTTCAGGGAAGCCCTTTGAGGTTTCCTTAAGCTTTCCGGCTGCAAGCATTACACGTGCCTGAACAGATGAAGTCTGTGTACGAAGCACTATATCCTGCTCTGTTGTCTCGCCTCTTGCTATGTAGAAGGTATCCTGCTCGTCCTTTGCAGGATGATTCTCAGGAATGTTGAGAAGCTTGAAGTTCATTCTGTCATACTCAACTTCAGGTCCGTCTACTACTTCATATCCCATTCCAATAAATACTCTTTCCAGATCCTCGAGAGCTATCTGATTAGGATGCTTATGACCTCTTATAGCCTTTGTTCCCGGCAGAGTAACATCTATTGTTTCCCTTGCCATCTTCTGAGTAAGAAGCTCTCTTCTAATGGCATCTCTTTTAGCATTCATCATAGCCTCAATCTGGCCACGGACCTCATTTACCATCTGTCCAACCTTTGGTCTTTCCTCCGGTGGAAGATCCTTCATGGTTTTCAGCATCTGTGTAAGTTCGCCCTTTTTACCAAGTATAGATACCTTTACTTCATCAAGAGACTCAGGAGTCTCAGATCTTGAGATTCTCTTCTCAGCCTCTTCTCTGATTTTTGCGAGTACATCGTTCATTTCTCTTATCCTCCATACGATAATTCAACCCATTGGGGTCAGACCCCCTTGGGTTACTCAATCAACCCAAAGGGGTCTGACCCCAATGGGTTAAAAAAATCCCGGATATGATTTCTCATATCCGGGACGATCAGTTTCTACTAACCGCGGTACCACCCGCATTTCCATATCCCGTAAATCAAGGGACAGACTCTCATAAGGACTTAACGCGTCCAACGTCCGAATCTAGTAATAATAAAATATTCAATCCGGCAACTCCGGTGTGAAGATAACTGCCACATCCACCAACAGGGCTCTCAGTCTGTGACCCCGTCTCTCTCCGGCACATTTACTTATAAATGTACTTTCAGCAACCCTTAGCAGCTTTATGCACCATCTTAGTCTTTATCAATACTTCACACGATTATAGATATTTCCGGCCGCAAAGTCAACTATTTTTTAACCTTTACCTTCTTATTTCCCTTTCCATTTTTTATTTATTACATCCTATCGCAAAATGATTTTCTTCATCTTTCAGCGTTTCACATACCAGTAAGTATATAGCTTCTCATATCCCAGCTTTTTATAAAGATTCAGAGCTATTTCATTGCTTTCGATCACCTGAAGATACGAAAACTCCGCTTCAATATTCTTGGATCCTGCAATGGCTGCCCAGCAGATTTTTTTGCCCAGGCCCTTTCCCCGGAGAGTCGGATCTACAACTACATTATGCAGAAGGCTGTAACCATCTTCGGTTGCAAGAGATGCAACAGCCGCCACACGTCCCTCATATAGAACCTTGATGTAAGTCTTATCGATTGATACATTTGAATGAATCTGCCTGCAAAGATCCTGCTGAACCGAATCCCTCATCCCTTCAAATTCAAAATAGGATTCAAACCAGTCATCCGGTTCACTACTGTAAAAGATATCTCGAGTATCAGACATAATGGCCTTTACCATATCTTCAATATTTTCGGATATATTGATCAGGTAGTCTGCATTATTAAGAGGCATGATCATAACATCCGTCGGCTGATTCACTTTATATCCACGAGTTTCCAGGTAATCAGAAAACTTCTTATCTATTTCGGTCAGCTTGAACATGCAGGGAAGGCCTCTCTTTGCATACTCTGCCTCTGCAAACGCAAGTTTCTCTTCCACTCCCTCATTTATCTCTTCTATCGGGTCACCCATGATTCTTATGGAATTGGCACGACCTGTGTATCCCTTTGAGAATCGTAGTTCCCAGTCTTTATATTCTTCTATCTCAAGAGCCTTATGTCCATCTGCGGCTATCTTTTCCAAATATCTAATCTGATTTACATCCATATGCGTCACATTTTTCCTTCTTTAAACACTCGCATCATCTCGTTAGTAAGACTCAGGTTGTTAGGCTGAAGTTCGATATCCTCTCTCTTAACCCATTCGGCGTACTTCAATTCATTTTCATCCATGTGGATTTCGCCGTCTCCATCCGCATCACAGTAGAATCCCACCAGCATATCCTGAGCCATCCCCCACGGCTGGGATTTGTAATACCTGATGTTCTTTACCTTTACTCCTGTTTCTTCCATCACCTCACGAGCCACGGTTTCTTCAAGAGTTTCGCCAACCTCGGTGAAGCCTGCCACAAGGGCGTTGTGAGCATATCCTCTCCGGTAACGTGTGAGAAGAATTGAATCACCTTTAGTCACACCAACTATGACCGCTGGATTTATTCTCGGATATATTACATTTCCACAATCAGGGCAAATGAGGGACCGCTCCTTGTCTCCTCGAGAGAATGACTTGCCGCACTTACCGCAGAACCGGTTGTCCGAGTACCATTTCCACAAATGATATGCGGTAAATGTAATAAAAACGTTAACGTCATCAACGCCTGAGAATTTATCACGTACCTCTCGGATAGTATAGGAAGCAAAATCTTCTTCTATATATTTTTCATATTCACCGTTCTCTGCATCAAATAAGAAATAACACTTATCATCTACGGAGAAGAGATATATTGCATCTTCCTTTTTTATATTCGTGCCGTTCGCAAAAAGTATCTTTCCGCTCTTTTCGTGCACAAGTACATTTCCGTCTTTATTAAAGATAATCAGGCTATCCTCTTCTCTTATGTTGTAATTCTTAAAACTGTTATCCATCTTGCTGGGAGCAATATCCTGTATCATGTCTACCTCCGTTTTTAGGTTGCTGTTTGATTAATCATCCTGATTCAATGTCTTCACCATCAATCATATAAGAAACTAATCTTATCATATATTTCTTTGAAATCCACCTCACATTTGTTATCCCATATTGCAACAGGAACCTTATCATCAAAGGTATACTCGATGAACTCGGAGGATTTTTCAAAATTATATACAATAACTTTCTTTTCATCCGGAACAACTATCCAGTACTCTCTGACGCCGGCATTCTTGTACTTATTCATCTTACGGAAGGTGTCCATATACCAATTGCTGGGGGATAACACTTCAATTACCAAGTCCGGTGCTCCCACGACTCTCGCCTTAATAATCTTATCGCGGTCACAGACAACAAGCACATCCGGCTGAACAATAGTCTTATCATCACAGTCAAGTTGAACATCCGTTGGTGCCACAGATGTAATGCATGGTCCACCATTTTTATTTATAAAGTTTTCAAATACATTAAATATCATGGCACCAATTCTCTGATGAACAAATGTAGGTGCTGACATTTCATAAAAAATCCCATCTATCAGCTCTATTCTCGTCCCCTCCGGTAAAGCCATATAATCATCAAGTGTTTTATGTTTTATCTTCGTAGCCGATGTTCCCGGAGTATATGATTTTCCCTCTCTTACATATTCATCATCGGATAATCCATGGTCCTCTCTGTCGAAATAAGTAACACATCTTTTTTCAAACACCTTTGAAAGTGCCTGCAAGGTCTGGTATCTCGGTGTCTCTGTGCTGCCACTGAATATTTTCTGTACGGTTCCGAGGGGAACTCCCGAAAACTCAGCAACCTGTTTATTCGAAAACCCCATTTCCTTCTTCTTACTGATCATCTCTTCTATAGTCATTTCATATCCTCCTTTCTTTTCTTATATTATAATCATCATAACTCTCTTGTTTCCATTTTGCAACCATAAATATTCAATATATTTCCATTTTGGAACCATTATTTGTGGTTATGTTAACCACACGATGCATCACCTTCAAAATCGGTTACAAATCAAAACAACCCAATGGGGTCAGACCCCAATGGGTTGT
>JAILMQ010000021.1 GCA_024692605.1 Eubacterium sp. | reverse complement strand
GATATTATTAATATTCAACACAGTTTCTTTAAGTACTTTTCTATTCTTCGATAGTCCAATGGCTGTAAGAGTTCCAAGAATCGTTGAAATAATCGTGGCAAGCAGCGCTATTGTAAGGGATACATAAACCGCCTTCATAATAGAGCCATCACTTATCAGTCTCTGATACCATCTGAGGGAAAATCCTGTCAACTTAGTAAGACTCTTGGAAGAATTAAAGGAAAATATCATGGTAACAACTATTGGCAGATAAAAGAAAACAAACATCAGTATTATATAAAGGATATAAGGGATCTTTGACTTACTCTTTTTCATCAGCTTCCTCCTTATCCTCCCTGTCAAATCTTCTCATTAAAGTAAGACCTACAAGAATAACCACTGTAAGAATAATGGACGTAGCTGAACCAAAGTTCCAGTCTCCCACGGATATAAACTGATTCTCAATCAGATTACCAATAAGCATATATTGTCCACCACCAAGAAGCTTAGGAATAACGAATGTAGATATAGAAAGAAGGAATGTCATCATCACTCCATTAATTATTCCGGGCACAGACATCTTAAGGATAACCTTGATAAAGGTCTGGAAACTATTGGCCCCCAGATCATGGGATGCCTCTATAAGTGATGGATCAATCTTTCTTATTGAAGTATGGATTGGAATAACCATAAATGGAAGTATATCACTTATAAGACCTATAACAACTGCAAAATCAGTATACATGAAGGTCTGTGGAGTCAGACCAAAATGTCCCAGAAAGGCATTTATAAGACCATTATCCGAAAGCAGACTGATCCAGGCATAGGTTCTGAGAAGTGTATTTATCCACATAGGAATTGTTACTATAAGAATCAGAAGATCCTGAACGCTGTCACTGAACCTGGTGATAAAATATGCCAGGGCATATCCCAGCACAAGACAGATAAGTACAGAAATAAAACCTAAAATAAATGATTTCCTCATTACATCCAGGTATATAGGTTCACCGATTCTCTTGAAATTAGAAAGGGTAAACTGAATATTTACAAGCTCATTTCCGCCGGTTGTTACTGAATAAAGAATTATCAGAAGGAGCGGAACAAGAATAATAACAACAGACCAGACAAGATAAGGCCTGATAAGTTTAGTATAATGTTTCATAATATAATCCTTTTACCACTCCATTGGGTACATAACATGAATTTCGTCAGGACCGAATTTAAGTCCCACCTTAAGGCCAACTTCATAATAATCCGTTGTATGGATCAGATAATCTCTGAACTCTGTTTCAACAACTATCTCATGATGAACGCCCTTAAAGGTAATTGACTTAACAATTCCTTTAACCTTAGCTTCCTTAGGTTTTACAATATCTATATCCTCAGGTCTGATTACAATCTCTACATTTTCATTATCCTTAAAGCCCTTATCCACGCACTCAAAATCTTCTCCGTCAAAGGAAACAAGAAGATCCTTTTTCATTATGGCATTAATGATGTTGGACTCACCGATAAATCCGGCAACAAATCTGTTCTCAGGCTCATTATAAATATCTTCAGGAGTACCAACCTGCTGAATGATACCTTCATTCATGACCACAACTGTATCGCTCATGGAAAGAGCCTCTTCCTGATCATGTGTTACAAAGATAAATGTAATACCAACCTCTTTTTGTATCTTCTTAAGCTCGTTCTGCATATCCTTTCTAAGTCTTGCATCAAGAGCTCCCAGAGGCTCATCCAAAAGAAGAACCTTTGGCTCGTTAACAAGAGCCCTGGCAATGGCAACTCTCTGCTGCTGTCCGCCGGAAAGACTGGAAACATCCCTTTTCTCATATCCATTAAGTCCAACAAGCTCAAGCATACTTTTAACCTTATGTTCGATAACTGATTTATCCATCTTTTTGATCTTCAGACCAAAGGCAACGTTATCAAATACATTTAAAAAAGGAAACAAAGCATACTTCTGAAAGATTGTATTAACCTCTCTTTTATATGCTGGTATCTTTGTTATATCTATACCATCAAAAAGGACCTCTCCACCTGAAGGTTCTTCAAACCCGGCGATAATTCTGAGGGTCGTGGTCTTACCGCATCCTGAAGGACCAAGCAATGTAACAAATTCATTTTTATGAATTGTAAGGTCTATTCCCTTAAGAACCTGAAGGTCATCAAAGTTCTTTGTCAGACCCTTGATTTCAATGATCACATCATCATTTAAAGTATTACTCATAGTTACTCCTAAAACATTAAAATAGGACTTGTCGAAAAGCTTGATTTCAGATTTTCGACAAATCCTATATATATTAACATATTATGTGATAAATAGCACGTTAAATTATTCACCCCATTTTTTTGGAGGAACTGTCAGTTTATTATATTCAGCATCTGCTCCACCGGGCCATAATTTATATGCATAAGAGGAATTTTCCTTACCGTATACACGATTTCCCTTTCCAAGCCAGCTGCTAGCGGAACCCAGGCCGCCTCCAACCCATACAGAAAGTTTCCCCTGAGGATCAATACATATTATCCACTGATCAAGATAAATCGGTCTTTTAAACTTAAGAGGAGCTGTGGATGAGCCAAAATATTCTGCCATTTTATCATGCATCAACTCTTTATCCAATCCATCAACACCACCAAGATAAGTAGTAACAAGATGGAAATCAGAAGGAGCATATCCATCCTCTATGTTGCAATATGCTACAACTCTGTAGGGACGATCATTTGCAAGCTTTCCGAGATTATCTTTATTGCAACAAGCATTGAGCCATTCGTACATATCCTCATCATCAGTCATGGCAGACTGAAATGTAGCTCCAATTGCATCTGCAGCAGCAATATCATCTGCTTTACGGGATTTATTTATGTACCTGATTAAAGCAGGAGCTATTGCAGCAGCAAGAACAGCCATAATCGCTATTACAATAATGAGCTCTACCAGTGAAAAACCTTTATTTTTATAATTATTATATATCTTCATAACCCTATCTATATTCCGGACAAGTGTTTGGATACAGTCTGTAAGCAGGTCTGACAACACCATTCTTATAACCGATCCACACTTCAGGAAATCCATTATCTTCACGTCTGTAAAGAATCCAGCATTCAGGCTTTCCCTTTCCAGAATCCTTTTTATATCTCATTTTTAACATGTCATCATAATATCCGTTATAATTCTTGTTTCCGGAAGCAAGCTCCTGGCCAAGAACAATAAGGAAATCATCTACATAGGATACTTCATATGTGCTCTGGTTATGTGCAGGTTTAAAAAATGTATTCTCCCATTTAGCACCCTTTTGAATTCCACGGCACCATGCTACCGGACGAATTGTATATGTTTCACCATCTTCATCTGTAACATCAAACTTACCGTCGTTGTACTTTAATACCTCATCCCATCCATTAGCTATATCTTCATTACTGTTGGCCATAGCCGTACATGCAGCATCATAAATTGTCTTTGCGCACTCAAGATCTACGCCCTTTCGGGATTTATCTATGTATCTGATAATAGCCGGTGCAAGCGCCGCCGAAAGTATAGCCATAATAGCTATAACAATAATGAGTTCGACTAATGAAAAGCCCTTATTTTTCACAAAAACTTTTCCTACCATAATCATACCTCGATTCATAGTGTAAATTAAAAAGCTACTAACCAGCTATAGTAAGCCAATTAGTAGACTACAAATTACACAACTGGCTGTCTCAGTAATAAGCTCTCACCCTCAAAAACCAAGACCCTATAGCTTTGCGTCACAAGATCACTCTTGCTTTGCCTAATTTTAATACAACTATGAACATTTTATCACGATAACACTCATAAAACAACAAAAAAGTTCTACTATTTAAACAATAAATAGTGAACTTTTTGTTAAAAGTGCGGATAACAGGAGTTGAACCTGCACGGGAGTACCCCACTAGAACCTAAATCTAGCGCGTC
>JAILMQ010000269.1 GCA_024692605.1 Eubacterium sp. | reverse complement strand
ATAGACATTACTAATGAAAGTATTACTATTGTAGAGATCACTGCTTCACAGAAGAAGCAGACCTACATTCACAAGGTTCTCATTTTTGAGACACCTGAAGATTCTTTTGAAGACGGCCAGATCCGTGATTTGGAAAGAATTGCAACAGAGATTAGAAACCAGCTTGCTACAGCAGGTGTTTCTAACAAAAATGCTGTATTTGTTATGAATTCAACAAAGATTGTTAACAGAGAGGTTGTTATTCCTCAGGTTCCTGAGAAAAAAGTTGCCGGACTTATCAACGCTAATGCATCAGATTATTTCCCTGTTAACAATATCGAAGATTATGTTATAGCAAACACTGTTCTTGAATCATTTGTTGATGAGAATGGTTCTAAACAGCTTAGAGTAATGGCAGTAGCTGCTCCGGAGCAGATGGTTAGAGGATATTATGATTTAGCTCAGGCTTGCGGGCTGAAAGTTCAGGATATCGATTATATCGGTAATGCAATGCTTCAGCTTATCAAAACTCAGACTACAGAGCAGTCAACTACTATGGTTATTCAGCTTGGTAGTGAGTCAACAGTGCTTAATGTTGTTCATGGTGACAAGCTTCTTCTTCAGAGAACTGTACCTTATGGAACAAATCCTGTTGTTAACGTTGTTATGCAGGAGAAGGGCGTTGATGCTACTACAGCTATGACAATGCTTCAGAATGAAAGAATCATCACAGTTGATTTTGATGATAATGAAGCAACAGGAGCATTTAGATATCTTATTAATAACATTGGTCGTGTTATGGATTTCTATGCTTCTAAGAATCCAGATAATCCTATTGATGATGTATTCCTTACAGGTGATGGTGCTCTCATCAGAGGAATTGATGGTCTTTTCAAAATACAGCTTAATGTTTCTACTAGAATAATGGATAGCTTATATAATGTTAAGTTTGATCCATCTATTGATCTTAGAATATTCAGTCCTGTTTATCTGATAGCTCCAATTGGTGGTGCTCTCAGTCCTATGGGCTTCCAGCTTGCAGGTTCTAAAGAATCAAAAGCAAGTGGCGGTGGTGCCGGCCTTGGATTATTTGTTGGTATACTTGTTGCTTCGGCTGTTATTGCGGCTGGTCTTGCATTCTACTTCATTAATGAAGAGAATAAGCTGAAGGATAAAATTGCTCAGCTTAACAGACAGATTGAAGAGAAGAGTTATATAGAGCAGGTTATTCAGGAAAGAGATGAAGCAGAGGCTAGATATATTGATGTTCAGTCTATGGATAAATCAACTTATCAGCTTAACGAGCAGGCTCTTGGATTCATTGGTGAACTTGAGAGTAAGATACCTTCAAAGGTTGTTGTTCAGTCTTTCTCATCAAGTAATGAGTCAATCAGTATTCCTGCTGTTGCTCCTACATATGATGATATCGCTGATTTCATTATGCAGCTCAAAACTATTAGTTGTATAGAAGATGTATATGTATCTGGTGTATCAATGACTTCTGATGATGAAGGAAATCTTGAATACTCATTTACAGCTACATGCGTTTATACTAATCCTGATGCATCAGCAACAGATGCTGAAGAAGAATAGGAAGGGGGCATAAATAATGAAAGATTCCGATAAGAAGATATTAATGGTACTTGCTGCGATAGCTATTTTAGTTCTTACTATAGTATTTGTTGTAAGACCAAAGAATGAGTCTATTAAGGGGCTTAAAGCTGAGGCTCAGCAGCTTCAGGACAGATATGATGATCTCTGCGAGAAAGAGAATCATAAAGATGAATTTATAGCAGAAACAAAAGAGTTTAATGAGAAGTTTGATGAGATAGTTGCTGATTATCCGGCAGATCTTAATCAGGAAACAACTGTTATGTTCATGAAGGGCGTAGAAGAAGAGAATGACTTCATTAATGATGCTTTCTCAATGCCTGAAGATACAGCTTTCTATGTTCTTGGTGAAGGATCTGTTGATAATCCTGAAGAAGTAGCTTCAGGTGAAGAAGGTGAAGATGCACCTTATGTATGTAGCTCAAATGCTTATTCAGTTACATATAATGGTTCATATGAAGGTCTTAAAGATTATCTTGACTATATTGCTAACTATAAGTATAGAATGGCTATTTCTTCATTTAATATTTCATATGATGCTGAGGCACCTACAGAACTTGAAGAGTGTTCTGGTTCTGTTGTACTTAATGCTTATTCAATAAGTGGTCCAGGAAGAGAGCCTGAAGTTCCTTCAGTTTCTGTAAGCGAAGGAAAGTCAAATATCTTTGCCGGAACACTTGGATCAGGCGGAAAGACTGGTGGAGCTGCTGTATCTTATGATTCAGACGAGGGCGCATCTATCGCATCAACACATAATCTCATTGTATTACTTAATAATGCAAATAATGACACCTCTTCAGGTATCATTGTTGCATCAGATGAATCTAATGAAGGTACTTATGTAACATCAAGTGAGAATAGTGTTCAGACACTTTCTATCAGTATCGATGAAGAAGATGGAAAGAATTTTGTTACTTATAAGATTGGTGGAAGCGAGCAGAAAGCAGAAATCCTTTCTAAGGACGTAACAATCTATGTAAAGTCTTCTGCAAGAGTTGATTCTGATGATCAGAATGGTGTTAGTGTAACAATTAACAACTCAACAGATCTTGGCGTTTACATTAAGGTTGCAAATGATGACTCAACTAGTCCAAGATTTAATGTAAAACAAAAGTCGGGTACTGTTAAGGTATACTAAGAATGGAGTGATTGATGATGCCTAATAATAAGAATAAGGGTTTCAGCTTGGTTGAAATTATTATTGCCATTGCTGTTATGACATTGCTTATATCACCAATCATTGCTCAGACTATTCAGACACTGAATACCAGTGCGAGAGCCAAAGAGAGGCAGTATGTTGTAGATAATGCTGACAAGGTCATGGAGTATTTCAGATCAAATACTATTAATGATCTTTCAAAGACAGGTAAGAAGGGTGATGACAAACTTGAAATCAAAAGTGTAACCACTTATGATGGAGGGTCTGTCACTACCATCAGACCTAGATGCCAGGTATATTACAAAGAGCAGCATATCGGTTATGTTGATTATAATGCAACTGATTATGTTCTGAGTGATGCTAAACTTGGTAAAGAAAAGCATAACTATACTAGAACTGTTACTTTGGATGACCTGAGCAATGTACTTATGGATAGAAATTCCAAAGATAAAGATGGCACAGCCTTAAATAATATCGATGATGGAGAAGCTCCGGATAAATATAGATATTTTATTCGTTATAATATAAATAATTCTACATCTGATATCGGAGATCTTTCAAAATGGGATATTACTACAGAGGGTAGTGCAGTACAGTATGATGATAGACATCATGTAAAGGCTATCGTTGTTGATCGTATGGATTATGATGAATATACAAACCCTAATGAAGTTCCATTAGGTAATATTCAGGATCTTGATAGTACAACTATGGCTATTATTGAGGGTAGCGCTACTGATGTCGATGTGCAATTTCGTCAGGACTTTATTGGCAGTCTTATGGACATCATCGCCAGACATAAAGCTGAACTTGTGGCTAATGATACTTGGGATGATTATACTGATAAAGAAAATCTTAATAACATCTTCGAAGATGTTATCCAGGGATCAGGTAACAAGTTTAATAGAATGATAAAAATCACCTGTGTTGGTGAAGATATAGTTGATGATAAACCATCTTACTATAGAGTTAGGGTGGATGTATATCTTAAGGCTATATATACTTTCCTTGGTGAAAGTATAGGCTCTAAAGCAAAGGATAATGAGAAGTATGCTTATACAGTATACAATCAGAAGTTCTATACTGAAGAGGCACCTGATATATTCCTTGTTTATGAGCCGTTTATCACTCAGGTTGGAACTAACTATGTTACATATGCAAATAATGATCATATAGCTGTAAGGTCAGATAAATATACATCCGGTGCTATAAAGGGCAGTGATCCTTCAAAGATATATCTTGTAAAGTCTAATGAAACTTGGGCTAATACTAATGGAAAGATTACTGATCTGCCGGATAACAATTATTTCCTTACATCTGTTGGAGGTAAGTATGTTCCTGTAAATATTAATGTTACTCAGATACATACTAAGGGAGCATCAGTTGATGATGAAGAACTTCCACTTCAGATCATTACTAATGTGTCAATGACAGGAGATACTGTTAGTACATATAAGATAAATGAAGCTTATGATGGTCAGAGACAGTTCTCTACAAATGCAATATCAGATGCAAGCCTTGTTCCGGATAGACATTTGGCTGCAGATGAAACATATTGCTCATATCCTAGTCAGTTCTCGGTCGGAGATCAGATAGAGTATCCGGATGGAACTTGTAAGGATCCAATTACATATCCTCTTAATGATAAGAGAACTGAAAGCAGACTTTTCTCCATTACTGTTAAATATCACAATGAAGATGTTGCTTCAGAAAAAAATGTTTATACATACTTTACCGGAGCAAAGGGGGCGGATTAATTGAAAAAGTTAATATCAAAAATTAAAAACAAAATCAATAACTCCGGTTCCAGTTTAGTTCTGGTAATTGTTGCTCTTGCTTTTGTTGGTATACTGACAGGTGCTTTACTTACAGCAGTTGCTTACGTATATAGACTTAAGCTTTATGATTACAATGCTAAGAGTAACTTCTATTATCTTGAACAAGCTATGGATGAAGTTTATGCCGGCCTTGGAAGTCAGACGATGATTGATATGCAGGAAGCATATCAGGAGACTCGTGAGAAGGTTGTTCATTACGATCCTGATAAGAATACATATAAGAATATTGGTAATGAAAAGGCCAATATGCTTTTTAAAGATTCTTTTATGAATAAGATTCAGAGTAATGATTTTTATCAGATCAAATTGAAGGCAGATGGTACTGTTGATGATAGTGACGGCCTTGTTGCAGCTATAAAGGGAATGATTTCCAACAATACCGTTGTACTTAATCCTGATAAAATGTTCATGAAGGTCGAGTATATTGATAATTCAGATCCTACTAAGGGTCTTAAAAAGATTGTTATTAAGAATGTAAGGCTTGATAGAGAAGTAGAATATAACAGATCTCAGGCTAATGGTACATTTAAGCAGTCAATCTCAACTGATATTGAAATAGCTCGTCCTGACTTTGAAGTTAATTTTGATTCAGCTAATGCTGATGTTGATAACTTGTTTAAATTCTGTATGGTTGCGGATTCTGGTGTTGAAGTAAACGAACAGCCAGGTGATGTTTTAACAATTAATGGTAACATCTATGCAGCTTCAGACTTTTATAACAAAGCTTATAACAAGTATGATCCTACCTCTACAGCAACTATTAAACAGGATGAATTTGATCCGGATAAGATTTTAGGTACCGGAGAAGAGACTGAAGAAGAAGCTGATTCTGAAGAGGAAGAAGGATCAGATACAAAGATAAGTAATAAGATTCTTTATAAGATGAATAAAGTATCTAAATATGCTTATGGAGATGATTCTCTTACAACACTTAGAAATGATAATCTTTTCAATAAAGGATCTAAAGAATACTTATACGACGGATATAATGATAATAGTAGATATTCAGGATTTTATATTGATGGTTCAACAGTAAATATTCTTGCTGATTACGTAATCGTTCCCGGTTCACTTTCAGTAATGAATTCCGGAGATCTTACAGTATATGGTCTGAATGATGCGTCAGAACTTTCTGAGGCAAATGTATGGGCTGACGAAGTAGTACTTGCAGGTCGTACAGCTACTAGTTCAACAAATAAGAAAATCGGTGCATCTGCACTGTTTAATGCAAACCTTTTTGTAAAGGATGATACTCAGATTG
>JAILMQ010000250.1 GCA_024692605.1 Eubacterium sp. | reverse complement strand
TTACCCGATCCTGCCATATCCGACTCCTCTCAACCAACCCATTGGGGTCAGACCCCTATGGGTTATTTAACCCAAAGGGGTCTGACCCCAGTGGGTTGATTTTTAGACAAGTATGTTTAGTATATCTTTGAGTACGCGCATTTCGATATGTGTTACGTCGCCGAGGTACTCTCCGTCGGCGTGAAGAACCATTGGTTTTTCCGCATCGAAAACAAGGCTTTCCACATCTTCAAGAAGGAAGCCCTTCTTTTTAACGTGTTTTCCTTTTACTAGAACAGGAAGCATAAGGAAGGCTCTCCATTTTGGAATTCCGGAAACTGCGCAGATGGAAAGCAATCCATCATCTGCCCTTGCTCCGGGATTCATTGGAACTCCGCCGCCTTCTGCTGCAAAGTTCATTGAAGCAAGGAAGATAAGATCGTTGAATCTTATTACATTTATTCCGTCTTCCTTGGAATTATTCATCTTAACTCTTACGCTGTACTTCTCCATGCTAAAAAGTGTAGTAATTGTCTTTATTACATATGAAAGACTTCCAAGTCCGATCTTGTTCAGGAACTTCTTGGTCTTTGAGTTAAGATTCTTCTTACAAACTATGGCATCCAGTCCTATTCCGGAGCTGATACCGAATACTCTTCTGTCACCGTCACCGATTATGACTTCTCCAAGATCAATGGTCATTCCCCTTGCCGAAGCAAGTATCAGGTCCAACGCCTCATCAGGATTTTTGGAAATGTTGAGGCCACGGGCAAAATCATTTCCGGAGCCTGTTGGAATAACACCGAAACGAATTCTGCTGAAATCCGTGATTCCATTCAGGACCTCATTTATTGTTCCGTCACCGCCAACTACCACAAGTCTGATATCCTCGTCTTCCATTTCCGAGATACGGGCAGCCAGTTCCTGAGCATGTCCGACTCTCTTTGTGACGTAAGCTTTATATTCAATTCCCTTTTCATTAAGGAGAAAATGTATTCTGTTCCAGGTCTTTTTAGTCTTTCCACTTCCACCTGTGTAATTCACTATAAAGTAATACATAGACTACCTCCAGTCTTTTTCAGAATCGATCGATACTTTTAGAATAAACACGCTATCAGAATAAACATGCTATCAGAAAGAATCCATCAATCCTTTTATACCCTCTTCTTCGTAAATATCTTTATAATATGACAATTCTTCCGCAATCAGCTCATCTATAGCCTTCATGCTGAGAAGCTCCACCGGCGCTTTATCATCTGTAAGTATGCGGTCCCCCTTTTCGTATACCTTCAGATCAGATTCCACAGCTGCCATCATACTTTTAAGATCTTCAGTTTCTTCCCTTACAGCATTGTCCGAAAATCTCTTCAGCACAGAATCATTATCTGTGGCAAAAAGTTCGCGGTTGGTATTTCCCTTAACATCAACCGTATATACATTACCGAAAACAGAAGCAATGGTATCGGAAAGATAATCATTGATACCGCCCTCCGCATCGGATTTCATGTTCATATTAACAACCATCACGCCATCAGCCTTAAGGTGATCCTTCACCTGACTGAAGAACTCCACCGACGACATCTGAAATGGAATCGTAATGTCCTGATATGCATCCACCATAATAACATCGTACTTCCGGTCATCCGCCTGAAGATACGCTCTTCCATCGTAAGTGGTTACCGGAATATCCTCCGGCAGATGGAAATATTCATGGGCCAGATCAGTTATTTTATCATCGATTTCCACCCCGGCTACATTTACATTTCCAAAATATCTGTCACACTGGGTGGCAAATGTGCCCGTTCCCATTCCAAGTATCAAGATTTCCAGATCACTTTTTTCCTTCACTCCAGCCATGAAAGGAGCAGCCATGGCATAGTCGTAGTACATTCCGGTAAGGGTCTTCTCTTTTCTGTAGACCGACTGAACGCCGAAAAGCACATTTGTGGAAAGGACTATCTTTTTGTCATCCTCAGAGACCTGAAGATAGTTATATATAGACTCGCCTTCATATGTCAGGTCCTTCTGCCAGAAAGCAAAGCTGGAATCATGACCAAAGATAATGCACAGAATAAAAATCACTGTTCCCACTATCATCTTCACTGACTTCACCTTGCTGCTGATAAAATATATGATGGCCAGAGCAAAAAGGATTCCTGCAAAGATGAGAAATGTAATGCTGGTTCCAACTGATGGAATACTGATAAATGTAGGAACAAATGTACCTATAATGCTGCCGATGGTATTGGAAGCATTGAGATATCCCACCGTCTTTCCACTATCGTCAAGGCTGTCCACCGTATACTTCACCAGAGAAGGCGTTACTGTTCCCAGCAAAAACAGCGGAAAAACAAAAATAACCATACAGGCTGCGAATGCTGCAATGATTAGAAAATTATTGCTGATGGTAAATACCAGCAGGCCGGAAATACCAAGAATAATGTATTTCCCCACGACAGGTATCAGCGCTATCCATGTGGCAGCTATTATAATTCGCCCATACAGTTTATCAGGGTTAGGATTTTTATCAGCCCATCTTCCACCCATAATGTTACCGAGAGCCATAGCTATCATAATGGTTCCGATGATTATGGTCCAAACTATCTGAGATGAGCTAAAATATGGAGCGAGAAGCCTGCTGGCGCCAAGTTCTACTGCCATTACAGACATCCCCGCGAAAAATTCAGTAAGATATAAATAAATCTTGTTTTTTAAAATAGGTCTTTGATAATCCATGAAAGTTTGTTGCCTTTACATATATAAATCCAGATTGTAGAGCTTTCTAAGATGCATAAGATATTCTGAAATATTATCAAGGCAAACCTGGAGTCCTTCAGCCATGAAAACATCAGGAAGTTCTCCATCTTCACAATAATACTCAGGAAGAATAGTTGTAAGATCCGCCAATGCTGTTGTGGATTCCTTATCTACAAACTCCTTAAGAGATTTATCAAACTTCTTTACAATATTAAAATAATCACTATGGCGTACAGCCTGATTATTAATAATGATCTTGTGATAATACTTTACACCTTCAGTATAACCCTTCTTGTCTGAATACTGCTCTACAGCAGCCTGGATGTTAAATAATTCGTTCACTCCCATTAATTTGCTACTCCTTTAATCAAGTAAAATTATTAGTTATATTTTACATATGTTTATATGTGGAAATTATTCTAAAACCACATATAAATAATATATGACATTTGGGGGTAAAAGTAAAGCGAGTTCTTAAGCTAAATAATATTATAAAGACTTTTGACACCATCACTTTAAAGTGTTATATTTATCACATATTTTATACGTGGAGGTTTACCTTATGTTTAACAGACCAATGCTCAAAGATAGAGCCAAAACAGCTTTCAAAAGAAACTATTGGCCTTGTGTTCTTGTTGCTCTGATCTTATCCTTTGTAATGGGTGGATCAGGCGGATTCAGTGGTTCATCAGGCTACAGAAGATCAACCAGTTCTCATAGTAACAGTTACAACTATAATTCAAATTCCGGTGATGAAACTGCAAATCAGATTATAGAAAATCTCACCGGAAATCACGGTGATTTCGACCCCAGTATACTGGCACCTATTATAGGTTTCATCATCGTAATATTTATTATTGCGATGATCGTTTCCATAGCATTTTCGCTTTTTGTGGCCTACCCTCTTGTTGTAGGCTGTAAAAAATACTTCAGTATAAATGCATTTGAAAATCCGAATTTTAATACTGTGGGATTCTCCTTTAAAAAGGGACATTACATGAATATCGTTAAAGTAGAATTCATG
>JAILMQ010000134.1 GCA_024692605.1 Eubacterium sp. | reverse complement strand
AGTACTCATCCTCTGGCGGATAAGAAGTCTATCTCCATGAAAGATCTTCAGGACTATCCGGTTCTTTCTTTTGATCAGGGTAAGGACAGTTCACTTTTCCTGGCGGAGGAACAGCTTAGTACATATGATTATTCAAGAATCATAAAGGGTAACGACAGAGCTACCATGCTGAACCTTATGGTGGGACTTAATGGATATACCCTGTGCTCCGGAATTATCAGTGAGGAACTGAATGGAGACGGATATGTTGCAGTGCCTCTTAAGGAAAGAGCAAAGATGCGGATCGGATATATAAAACGTAAGGATTCTTCCCTTAGTGAAATAGGAAAACTTTATATTGATGAACTTGCGAAGTATGAAGCATACGCATATAATAGAAAGGAGAGAAAAGAAAAAAACTAGAGTCGCTTTTCAAAAGAAGGGTTGAATTATGAACATCGTATATTATGAGGTTATATTTGCTTTATCTTTTGTTTTATCTGTTATATACGTATTCATATGGCGAAAGCATTATAATACGGACATTACAATCATCTTTACCTTAGTGCCTATAGCTAATCTTGGCTATTTGATGCAGGCTATGGCAACGGATGTGAACTCCTATATCAGAGCCACACAGATTGCTTATATTGGTGGATGTTTTGTGATGTTCTTTTTTGCTATGTGTGTTCTCAGCCTCTGCGATATAAAGCTTTATAAATATATAAGATTCGTTGGCTTTGTATTGGTTTCTATATTATATGGATTTATACTCACCATAGGTAAAAATGAGTTTTTCTATAAAGATCTGATTATTAAAGATGATTTTGGAGAAAGGCTGATCATTAAAGAATATGGTCCTATGCACACTGTATTTTATTCTTTTATATTTGCATTTTTTGCAATCAGCTTTGTATCCATCATATATGGAATCATAAGGAAAAAGCAGATACCAAACCGTGTTCTTTATATGCTATTTCTGCCGGCAATATTCGGAGTGATGGGTTATTTCGGATATGCCTTCTTTAAGGGGACTATTGAGACGGTGCCTCTCACATATGTGGTGGCTCAGGTGGTATATATTTTCATTGTAAAGAGAATGAGCCTTTATCAGGTGGGGGACATGGTGGTTGAAGCTATGGTTCAGTCCGGAGATGTGGGTTTTATATCCATAGACAGAAAAGGTAATTATCTGGGCTCAAATGAAACTGCAAAAAGTATAATTCCTGCTCTTCGTGAAATTAAGGTTGATAAACGTCTCATGACTGTTAAAGAACTTGATAAAACTGTAAATCATTGGCTGAGTATCTATAAAGAGGACAGAAGAAAAAATGAAAATCTTTATTTGGTCAGAGAAGAGACAAATGAAAACAATAACAGATATTTCAAAATAATTATCAATCCTCTTTACTTCGGAAAAAAGCAATATGGTTACCAGATGCTTTTGAATGATGATACGAAAAATCAGCAGTATATAGCTTTGATGGATAACTATAATGATGAGCTTGAAGAAAAGGTTGAACAGAAGACAAAAGACATCATAGAGATGCACAATAAATTGATACTGGGTATGGCAACCATGGTTGAAAGTCGTGACAATTCCACAGGTGGTCATATAAAGAGAACCAGTATAGGTGTTCAGATACTTATCGATGAAATTAATAATCTGGGAGAATTAAAGCTGTCAGATACATTTTGCAAAAATATTATAAAGGCAGCACCTATGCATGATATCGGAAAGATCGCAGTAGATGATGCTGTTCTCAGAAAGCCCGGAAGATTCACGGACGAGGAATATGAGAAGATGAAAAAGCATTCCAGCGAGGGTGCCAGAATAATCCGTGAGATTCTTAAAGATACAGATGATGAAGATTTTAAGATGATCGCAGAAAATGTTGCTCATTATCATCATGAGAGATGGGACGGCTCCGGATATCCGGAGGGTCTGAAGGGAGAAGAGATTCCTTTAGAGGCCAGGATAATGGCTATAGCAGATGTATATGATGCCCTTGTAAGTAAACGTGTATATAAAGAAAAAATGTCATTTGAAGAGGCGGACAGGATTATTATGGAAGGCATGGGACAACACTTTGATATGTCCCTTAAATCAGCCTATGAAAAAGCCCGCCCGAGACTGGAAAAATATTACGAATCACTGGAATAATTTTTCCTTAAGGACTTCTTAATAACTGTTTTGATATAAAGGTATTGTAAACGAAATGTTGCGATACCTTTTATATTTTGGGTAATAAACTTTAGGATGGAGAAAATGATGAAGGATGTAATACTTTCGGCGAAGGATGTGCAGAAATCCTTTGCCAACAACGGAGAGATGGTTTCAGTTCTTACAAATGTAAATATGGATATTTATTCAGGGGATTTTACGGTAATAATGGGATCCTCCGGATCAGGAAAATCAACTCTGCTTTATGCACTATCCGGAATGGACAGGGCTACAGCAGGTGATGTTATTTTTAAAAGAAATGAGTCACAGGAACTGAACATAACAACGGTTAAAGAGAAAAAGATGTCCGAGATAAGAGCAAAGGATTTTGGATTTGTATTCCAGCAGATGCATCTTGTCAGTAACCTTACACTTCTGGAAAATGTAACTGTAACCGGTTATCTGAATAAAGAAAGAAGTGCTGCAGATACAAAGAATAAGGCAAATGAACTTCTGGAAAGAATGGGACTGGAAACAGTGAAGTCGCATCTTCCTTCAAGAGTGTCCGGAGGAGAACAGCAGAGATGTGCAATAGCAAGAGCGGTTATCAATGATCCGGTAATACTTTTTGCAGACGAGCCAACAGGAGCACTTAATAGAAAGAATACAAAGGATGTGCTGGATCTTCTTACGGAAATCAATGAATCAGGTCAGAGTATAGTGATGGTAACACACGATATAAAGGCAGCTCTCAGAGGAAACAGACTTCTCTATCTTGATGATGGAAATATAGTCGGAGAACTGGAACTCACCCGATACGGAGAAACAGATGCAAATGGTGAAATGCTTCAAAGCATTAAGGCAAGAGAAGCACAGGTAAATGCGTGGCTTGAATCACTGGATTGGTAAAAGGAGTCGATGAAATGGAAATCATTACACTTGTAAAAGCAGGTTTAAGAAACAGAAAAGGAATTTTCATCGGATTTATTATCCTTACTGCCCTTATTGTTGTGGGGGTAGTAACCATGATAGGTGTTAGTCAAAATTATGATAATGCGATGAAAAAAGCCTTTGATGAGCTGGATATGGGAAACTGTGTAGGCTTCTTTACCGAAGGAAGCTTTGATGAAGAATTGGAAAAGAAGATTACAGACAGTGAGCTTGTAGATCATATTGTAAAATACGATGAGATATCAGGAGTAAATGTTGAATGCAATGGCGAAAAAGAGGGGAATGGTTATTATTTCACTAAACTATATGATAACATTCCTGTATTCAATGAGGATTCAACAGGATTTATAGCTGACAGAAAGTCTGTCAGAATAAGAAAAGGAGAAATATTTATTCCCTATGGACTTAAAGACAGATTCAAATGTGATATCGGAGATAAGCTGGAGGTGGATTTTCTCGGAATTAGTAAAGTATTTATCATAAGAGGTTTTATTCAGGATCCATATATGGGTTCAAGTATTATGGGAATTAAAACCGTATTTATAAATGATGAGGAATTTGATGAACTGCATGAAGCGATTAAAGCCAATATAAAGACAGAGGAGGACACCTGGGGCTGTGGTCAGCTGATCTTTGTTTATCCCAGTGATAAGGCAAATGAATCCGCTAATATTTTCCTCAGAGATCTCAATCTGGAAACCCGGTTTAATGATATGGCGAAAAATGTAATGACCAGGGAACTTTCTGAACATTACACAGGCATTTTTATAAATATCATTATGGCAGTTATTACAGGTTTTGCAATTCTGTTATGTGTTATCTTCCTGATTGTTGCAGGTCATAATATCAGTACGGAGATGGAAATAGATTATGCAAATCTTGGAATACTTAAAAGTCAGGGATATACAAACAGTGTTATAAGAAGGGTTTATCTTATTGAATACTTAATAGTTCAGCTTGTGGGAATTATAGTTGGATTTGTTATTTCAATTCCCTGTGAAAGATGGTTGAGCAAAATGTTTTTTGGCATGACCTCCATACTTCCTGAGAAGAAAGTTCCGTTGATGGAATGTCTGATGCTGGCGTTGGGACTTTTTATTGTTACAGGTATTTATGTATTCCTCTTTACAAGGAGGGTTAATAGAACATCTCCTGTAAAGGCAATAAATGGTTCAAAGGAAGATTATTATTTTGCAAGCAGATTTAATATGCCAATTACAAAAAAGGGACTGGGATTTACACTTGGACTTAGGCAGATAAGCTCTGCACCTAAGAGGTATATAAGTATATTTATTGTTTCAGCCCTTCTTATATTCTCTGTGATATCGGTGGAACTGATGTCCACATATATAGAGTCAAAAAATGCCCTTATAGCAATGGGAGAACCCTTCTTTGATATAGAGTTTGCGTTTCAGAATAAAAAGCCGGAATATAAGGTTAAGGATGTTGAGGATATAGTAGAGAAATATTCTGAGATAGAATCCAAATCCTACAAATCACATGTATATGTTTCTATAAATGGAGAATCTGTAATATGTATTGTTAAGGCTTATCCAGAAGCACTTAGCTCAACCTATAAGGGACGTGAGGTGAAGTATGATAATGAAGTTGTCATTACTGAACAGATTGCCGAGCTTCTGGATGTTGGAATCGGGGATACTATATCCCTTGGAAGAAAGGGTTTAAGTGAAGAGTATGTGATAACAGGAATATTCCAGACCATGAATGATACCGGTAAGGCGATTTCAGTTTCACTGGAGGGACTCAGCAGACTTAAGAAGGATCCGGAGGGAAAATACGATATCGATCAGCTTAGCATGTATGGTCTTGTACTTAAGGACTCGTCGCATATTGATGACATTGTTAAGGAAGTTAAGGATAAGTATGGCGATGATATTGAAATTGTTGGGCAGGACTTTGATGATGTAATGGGACAGGTTACAAACAATTTCTATATTGCTGCAAATGCTTCCAAAATCATGATTTATGTTCTTACAATCATCTTTGCACTGGTTACAGTAATGATGGTGTGTACAAAGGCATTCATCCAGGAAAGAACAGACATCGGAATAAACAGAGCAACCGGTTTCAGTGTAAGCAAAATAAGAAGGCAGTTCGCCCTCAGATTTATGATGATAGGACTCTTTAGTTCCGTATTTGGAATTATCATCAGCAGGCTGTTTTCAGCAAAGATGCTGGAATCCATCTTCAGTATGTTTGGAATCCCGCATATTGAACTGGAATATAACTTTATATCCTTTGCAAAACCGGTTATAATATTTGCAGTAGTTTATCTGATATTTGGCTATCTTGCATCAGGAAAGGTAAAGAAGGTCAGTGCAAGAGAACTAATAGTTGAGTAAGTATAGCGGCATAAGTTCTTCAGTAAAGTAAAGGATGAAAAATGAGACGGATTCTTATAATAGATGATGACGTGGCACTTTCCGATATCACGAAGGAAATGCTTGAAAATTATGAATATGAAGTAGAACAGGCCGGCAGCGTGGATGAAGCATTCGCGCTGCTGACTGATAGAAGATATGATCTTATACTTCTGGATATTAATCTACCGGATGGAACGGGCTTTGACGTATGCGAGGAGCTGCGCAGAGTTTCTTCTGTTCCGGTTATTTTTGCGAGTGCAAGAACAAGTGTGGATGACCGGGTAAGCGGCTTTGAAAAAGGTGGAGATGACTATATCTCCAAGCCCTATTCCATGAAGGAACTTCTGGTGAGGATAAATGCCATAATCAGAAGAACCTATGGTGGAGACGAGACAGAAGAAAAGGTGCAGTTTTCTGATGTTGAGGTGAATCTGACATCGAGAAATGTAACCAAGGCCGGTAAGACTGTCCAGCTGTCACTAAAAGAGTTCGATCTGCTTGCTTTTCTTTGCAAAAATAAAGGTGTGGCTGTTGAAAAGGATAAGCTTATCTCAGAGGTGTGGGGAGCCTTCAGTGAGGTGGATGCCTCGACTCTTACAGTTCATATAAGATGGCTGAGAGAAAAGCTGGAGGATGATCCGTCAAACCCAAAGTATATTAAGACGGTATTTAAGGTGGGATATATTTTAGATATTTAATAAACTGTTTTTGAAAAGTATTGTAGATGGGAATATCTGTATGAATAAGAAACTATGTTTTATCGCAAGTTTTTTCGCATTAGTGATCATGATTGCGATGGTTGTGATTATAAATAAAATAGGTGAATATGAAAGTCGTCTTGCTGTAAGCGACCGGGAAGTTGCTGTAAATGTAAACGAGATAAAGCAGAGTATCGAAGATGGGGATACTGAAAAAGCAGCTTTAGTTTGTGATGAACTTGTCAGAAATAACTCCGGGGAATATAAGGATATTTATCTGAAATACGTGGTAATAATTCCTTTTGTTATATGTATTGCAGCAATTATAGTCCTGGTAATATATCTGGATATTACTGTGCTGAAACCCTTTAGGGAACTGAAGGATTATGCAAATGAAATATCAAAGGGTAATCTGGATAAAACCATAGAGGTGAAGAGAGGAAATTACTTCGGGGATTTCACCTGGGCCTTTGGTAACATGCGTCGGGAGATAATCAAATCCAGATCAGCAGAAAAAAACGCCATTGAAAATAATAAGACTGTTATAGCAACTCTTTCCCATGATATAAAGACTCCGGTTGCATCCATAAGAGCATATGCAGAAGCCTTTGAGGCCAATATGGATAGTAATGCAGAAAAAAGACAGAAATATCTATCTACAATAATGGAAAAATGTGATGAGGTCACAAAGCTTACTAATGATTTATTTATTCATTCCATATCAGAGATGGATCGTCTGGAGATAAAGGAAGAGAGTATTGAGCTTAAAGCTTTTATAGATACAGAAGTAAGAAAGCTTTTTGTGGATGATGAAGTTGAAATACTGCTTCCGGAAGAGGAAGTTATAATAAAGGCTGATCCCAAAAGACTGGTTCAGATATTTGAAAATCTTAAGAATAATTCGGCAAAGTATGCAAAGACTGCAGTTCAGATAAAGCTGGAGAATTCAGATCAGGTGGTGGTACATTTTCGGGACTATGGTCAGGGGATACCGGAGGAAGAGATTCCATTTATTACCGGAAAGTTTTACAGGGGAAAAAATGTTGGAGAGGAAAGTGGATCCGGACTTGGCTTATATATCGTGAAGGAACTTATGGAGAAGATGGGTGGTGCTTTAAGACTCCTTAATAGGGATCCGGGACTTGATGTGATTCTTGAGTTTAATAGTTAGTATGTAGTATAATTTACACGATTAGTGTTTTATATGATTAAGGGGAAAATAATGGTTAAATCTATAGAAAATCTTAAAAATAATATCTCAAAGAGTTTTGTCGGAAAGGACAGGGCTATCCGGAATCTTATTATAGCTCTTCTTGCCGGCGGACACGCTCTTATTGAAGATGTTCCGGGAGTTGGAAAGACTACCTTTGCAAAGGCATTGGCAACATCGATTGATGCAGATTTCGGCAGGATTCAGTTTACGCCGGATACGCTTCCGACAGACATTGTGGGAACAACTATCTTCGATTCTAAAACTTCTGAATTTCGTACCGTCAAGGGACCTATTCATAATCAGCTGATTCTTGCAGATGAAATAAACAGAACAACACCTCGTACCCAGTCTGCTTTGCTTGAGGCTATGGAAGAAGGCCAGGTTACAATAGATGGAAAGACCTTCGAACTTCCTGAGCTTTTCATGGTAATTGCCACCCAGAATCCTTCTGAACAGATTGGAACTTATCCACTTCCCGAAGCAGAGCTGGACAGATTCATGATAAAGATAAGTCTGGGATATCCTGACAAGGATATGCAGATGATGCTTGCAAAAAACTTCCTGGATGGAAGTCTTAAGGAGAAAACCGAACCGGTTCTCAGTGCAAAGGATGTCCTTGATATGAAGGCCAAGGTCAGGGATGTGATGATCAAGGATGAGGTGATTGAATATGCATTAAAGATAATCTCTGCCACCAGAGAGCTGGAGGAACTGGAATATGGTCTCAGTCCGAGAGCATCACTTGACCTTTTAATGGCATCAAAGGCCAATGCATTTATAAATGAACGTGATTTTGTAATACCTGAGGATGTGCTTGAAATGTCAAAGGTTACACTTCCACATAGATTTGTACTTACACCAAAGGCTCGAATGGATAAGTACACCGGACAGCAGCTTCTCACAAGGGTAGCAGACAGGATAGATCGACCGATATAAAATACGATAGGTTAAAAGTAGAAATGCTGAAAAAGTTGAAGGGAATAAAAAAAATCGAAAGAATATATCTGATTTTATATATTCTGGTTTTGGTATCAACCGCGATTCTGGTTAGTAATCGCGGAGGGGCTTTTTTCTATATCCTTTTTTTTAGTACACTTCTTTATATTCCTGTTGCTCTTATTCAGATTCTTTATACACGTATTGTTCTCCGGGTTTATCAGGATGTGGATTCCCGTCTCCTTTTTAAGGGTTCAGCGGTTCCTTATCAGGTTTCCATCGGCAATGCCGGACCGATTCCAATAGGCGGTATCAGCTTTGTCAGAGAGGAACATATAACTGAATTCGAAAAGGATTTTACCTTAGAAGAGTATAAGTTCCTTCCGAAGGAAAGCATTAATATCGATAC
>JAILMQ010000103.1 GCA_024692605.1 Eubacterium sp. | reverse complement strand
AGTATGGTGTCGGATTCTTCTCAAGATTAAAAAGAACATTTTCTCTCATTGAACCCTTTGCAGGCTGAATCTTTGGATATCCTTCAAAGTCTGCATTGGTAAAAACCTTCTTCTCACTTTCTTTAAGAGTTGTAATGCTTCTGGCCTGAAGTATGTATATCTCTCCGTTTCTTACAGCCCACTCTATATCCATAGGATGGCCATAATGATTCTCTATTCTGATTCCTTCTGCCACAAGCTTCGATATTTCAGTTTTAGTGAGAACCGCCCTCTTTCTTCTATCCTCATCAACACTCACCTTAACCGTGCCATAGTTTTCTCTGCTGTATATAATCTCTTCCTCTTTGGATCCGATAATCTCCCTTAAAACACCGCCGTCACGGCTGCATATATATTCGTCAGGACTTACAATTCCTGATACTACAGCTTCTCCAAGACCATATGCAGCATTAATATGAATATTCTCCTTATCTCCTGCAGGATCTGAGGTAAACATTACTCCTGCTGCTTGACTTTCAACCATCTCCTGGATAACAACCGCAAGAGCAACCTTCATCTTATCGTAACCGGAATTCTTTCTGTAGCTGACTGCCCTGTCTCCCCAGAGAGATGCATAGCACTTTTTGATATTTAATAACAGATTATCTATTCCTATAACATTAAGATAGGTTTCCTGTTGTCCCGCAAAGCTTGCATCATCCAGGTCTTCGGCTGTTGCAGAAGATCTTACCGCAACCCTGGTGTAGTTTCCCATAGATTTATAAAACTCTTCAACTTCAGCCCTTATCTCTTCAGGAAGCTCACCATTTACGATTGCAGATCTCAGCTCTGCCGCCGAATCATAATCATCTACTGAGATATTGTTAAACTGCATATATACATCATAAGCCTCGGCATTAAGAACTCCACCCTTGGGAATATTGATTCCCGCTTCAGTCATCTCCCCGAGATTTGCTCCCTTTCCTCCCGCCGAAGGAACATCTTCTTTTTTTATTTTTTCAAATGCTAATATATACTTTGACATTTTAAGCCTCCCGTTTTCAAACTATTTTAATCACTCTTTCAGATATTTATTCCACGCCCCAATTCCGATAACCAACGACAAGAGAAGTGCCGCCACACTGGCTGTCGAACGGCAGTATATAAGTCCCTCAAGCCCAAGCAGCCTCGGCATTATGAGCATAGCCGGTATGAGAAATGTACCGTTTTCCGCTATGGTAACTAATGTTGCCTTTCCAAACTGCCCAATATTCTGTAAGAACATACCACACAGAATATAGAAGCCCATAAACGGCATAACGTAGCATTGTGCATGTATCATACGTATCGCCAGTTCTGACACATCCTTATCCGTGGTAAATTTCTGAACAAGATAATCAGATTTTATATATATAAAAGCCACCGATATTATAAGAAATATGCTAACTGTTATAAGGGCATAGAAAAAAGCTTTTCGTATCCGCCCAAATTTCTTCGCTCCGTAGTTGACCAGACATATAGGCTGAAATCCCTGACCGAAGCCTATAACCAGTGCATAAGCTATATAGGATATCCTAAGAGCTATTGTTAGTGCTGCAATGGCATGATTTCCAAAGAGTGCTGCTGTATTGTTGAGCATAACCGAGGATATACTGCTGATCCCCTGTCTGCAGAAATTCGGAGCACCTCCCCAAAGAATTTTCTTTATATTTACTCTGCTCATAACCGCCCTTCGGATACGTATCTTAATATTTCCATTTCTGCCTGTACTCCAAAAAAGGACGATACATCCGACTATCTGTCCTATCATACTGGCAAGAGCAGCTCCCGCAACATCCATCTTAATAACCAGTATAAATATCGGATCTAAAATCATATTGAGAAGCATTCCCACAAGAAGTCCGATCATACTGTCTTTTCCCGAACCCGCGAGTCTCAACTGGTTATAAAGCACATTTGATATCAGCATGAACGGAACTGTAAATATAGTGATTCTCAGATATCTCACTGTTGCCGCATGGAGCTCTCCCGTTTCTGCTCCAAGAATAACGCTTAATTCATCCAGAAAAGGTATTCCCAATAGCATGATTATCAGTCCCGTTATAATCGCAAGAACAATCCCGGTCGCCGCCATGGTTTCAGCCGTCTCATTGTCTTTCTTCCCAATGCTTCTGGATATATGATTGCCGCTGCCGTATCCAAACCAGAACCCTATAGCCTGTATAACCGATACAAAGGAAAATACAATTCCCACAGATGCGGTAAGGTCTACACTATCCAGCTTTCCCACAAAGTAAGTATCCGTCATGGAATACACGGTACTTACTATCATTCCGACCATAGATGGTATTGCCATCTTTACCAGCAGCGGATACAGTGGAGCTCCTGTCAGTCTGTTTATCTTTTCTTCTCTTTTTAAATCATCTGTTTTATTCATTATGTTTCGTCCCTAAGCATTCTGTATGCATTGAGTCTATTTCACTTCCCTGCACTTGAAGAACATATCTGTCTCGGCTTCACAAAAAACCTTATAGATTTCCGGGAAGTGTTCCTCGCCTATAAGTTCCGAGTTAACAAACAGCATTCCGGCGGCGCTTCCCACGCTCAGCATCTTCTCAATATCACAGTTGATCTTATATCCATTTTCTTCCCAGTAGCCGATCATTTTCTTTAAAAATTCACGATACAGATCACCGCTTTTCTCTGATTTATTATCCCTGAAGAATCGGATGGTATCACTTTCGCTGTTTACGAAAGCCTTGTTCTTTTTCAGATGCATACCTTCGTTATAAATGAGATTCACAATAAATCCCCTCGGATCAGCCACCGTGCTTTCTCTATTTTCATACATCAGATCTGTTTTTTCTTTGACTCTGAGAAGAAATAAATCTTCAACAAAATCATCTTTGTCTTTATAGAATGTATAGAAACCTCCCTGCGCTATTCCGGCCTCACCCGTCAGCTGTCTGATGGAGATATTCTTTATACCGTTTTCTGCAAGAAGTCTCAGTCCTATACGTCTAAGCCTTTCCTGAACCTCCTGCCTCTCCTCCTTTGTAAATGCTTTTCCCATAATATTGCTCCTTTGAAAATGTGTAGTTATATACATATAACCTTTAAAGCTATGAACATTTTATATTCTTGTTCACAGCTTGTCAATATTTTTCTCACTACTTTTTTCTGTACACAGTAAAAAC
The DNA here is from genome assembly GCA_024692605.1 of Eubacterium sp. Taxonomy (GTDB): domain Bacteria; phylum Bacillota; class Clostridia; order Lachnospirales; family Lachnospiraceae; genus Eubacterium_Q. The sequence continues at coordinate 398 of JAILMQ010000103.1, read as the reverse complement.
GGGCATAAAAAATAGGAGATACAAACCTAATGGCTTATATCTCCCAATTACTAAGCTTTGTTTTACTAAAATATAGTAACAAAAAATATGACAATCTATTTATTTTAGAAATAATGAATTAGCTCCTTGCATATTGAGTTTTTCTTCCAGCTCCAATACGGATCAATGTTCCATCCTCAACAAGTTTTTTTAATGCTGACTCTACTGATGAGCTTCCAAGACTTGGACATCCCATCAATACATCCTGCTTAGAGAACTTTCCTATTCTCTCTTCAACATATGCTTTTACAATGTCATAGGATGTACTTTTGGTACCAGAGTCTTGCACAATCGTAACTCTTTTCTCAAATTCCCTATAACACGACAAAATAACTCCAAGCATATATTTAATAAATGGC
>JAILMQ010000074.1 GCA_024692605.1 Eubacterium sp. | reverse complement strand
CTGAAACTAGTTTTTCATATGTGTTGGTTAGTTCTTCAACGCTTATCTTACTATCATCTGATTCCTCTGTTGCTGCCAGATCCCACCAGGAAGGTTTGAAGACATATTCTTTAAAATCAAAATTCTTTCGGCAGGGTTCTTTCTGGGCACGAAGCTTGATATCTTCAAGAAGATCATCCGTTTTTTCCTCATAATAATCAGATGGATAATCCATCTTTTGGGTTTTTCTGTAGAATATCAGCTGCCCCTCGCCGGCAACCTCATTTAACTCTTCTGATTCCATAACCTGACTGAAAAGCTTTGCTGAGCTTCCTTCCCATACAACTACGTGGGCGAAGCCAAGTAAGCTCTGAGTTTTTTTATCAACTTCTTCGTTATACTTTTTATAATAATCATCAGGCACAAAAAGGATAGGCATCTGACGATTTTCCGAGTTGATCAATTCACAAAAAAGCTTCTCACACGCCTCTCCGGATTTTCCGTTCAAAATAACAGGTTTCTTAGAAAATGCATATTTCTTATCAAGACCGAATTCCGTAATGATAATGTCGTCATCAAAAAACATATCTCTTACAAATCCGGGCCTGTATCCGGAAGCATCCTCTGAATTGGAATCCGGTTCCCTGCAGGACTCACGAATTCCCAGTGCAACAGAGTCTGATAGCTTATTTACAAAAAGCTCTGTAGTGAAGGTTCTTCCGTAGATATCACTTCTCTCATTTCCGTTGTCCGGCTCAGTTAGTCGTACCAGCCATGTACTTTTTTTATTCGTGAAAATCGCCTCAAAATCAATAAAGCTGAAGCCGTAAATATTACTTGCATTTTCTATATCAAAAGCTTTATAATTCTCCGGCTCTGGATATATTTCTTTCAAAAATCCGGTATCCGGAAATTTATCATATACTTCCTCACCCAGTCGATTTCTAAACCATCTCATTATATAAAGGATTGTTTTCACAAAACAGTCCTCCACCGTAGTCTCATTACTACTGTGAATTTCCAGAAAAGCCTGATATGTATAGTACTGTTTAAAGAACGCAAGCTTCGTTGACTTTGCCAGCACAATGCTTTCCGCTCCATGTTCATTTGCGCCTTCACCGCCACCTGCCTGTGCTCCTGATTTTTCATTTTCTATATCTTGCTTTAGTTTATTTTTTGCAGATTTTCGTTCCTGTCTCTGCATCAGTTTGCTGAATTCTTTTTTTGACTTTTTATCACGCATAAGCCCCAATACCTTCTTAATCCAACTGCTTAATAGTTTTTAATAGTTTTATTATTCAAAGATTACATGTCCATCAAAATCGCACGGCAGGGAGCCCCATCCGAACCGCCAAGATTTATAGGAGCAGCATTAAGGAAATGCACTCCATCCGGAACTTCCTCCAGCCTTATCCCCTCTAAAAGCACTACTTCTGCTCCAAGCATAATAAGGTGCACTTCCTTGGGTGAATCCTCAGGTCCCACGGTCTGAGATTCATTTCCGAAAAGTAGTATCTCATTATCAGCAAATACCCTTGCAGCATCCTCAGTCATGGTTGCCTTTCCCTTAACAAGTATTCTGTTATATGCATCACATTCATCAGATGCCCCATGAGCCTTTTTCAGAATTCTCCTGGCATCCTCTGCTGTAATATCTCCCTCATGAGATGTAACATAAGCATAGCCCACAAAACGATGCAGGTCTACCTCTTCCATAGTTTTTCCTTCATCTATAAAATGATAAGGGGCATCCACATGTGTTCCATTATGAGCACACATTTTAAGTCCTGTAAGGTTACAGATTTCCCCTTCACTTATTTTCATCATTTCAATTCTTTCCGGTGGCGGATCCCCCGGAAATACACTGCAGCTGAAAACCTCCTGCGATATGTCATAAATCTTCATATATTATCCCCCCGATACAGTTTGTAAAAATGGGACAGGGGAAATCTGTCCCATGTCCCATCTTAGTTATATCTTATAAATCATAGTATAAAGCGAATTCCATCGGATGTGGAAGCTTTGATACCTTTTTAGCTGCTGCTTTATTTCTTTCGATTATCTGCTGGATAAGTCTCTCTGGGAATACTCCTCCTGCTGTAAGATAATCATGATCCTTCTCAAGCTCAGCGATTGCCTCATCAAGACTTGAAGGAAGTCCTGTAAGCTTAGCCTTTTCTTCTTCTGTAAGCTTGTACAGGTTGAAATCATATGGTCCCCA
>JAILMQ010000069.1 GCA_024692605.1 Eubacterium sp. | reverse complement strand
ACAATGATTTCCCCACATATAGCACAATGACTTCCCTCAGTTAATCCTGTTTTTGTACAAGTTGGTTTAACTTCCGGATCTATTTCAGGTATATGATATTCTATTCCATTATCCTTGAAATATTGTTCTGCGTATGAACCTTTTTCAACATAGAATTTAGCTTTATCACAACCGGCCATAAATGGGATGAAGGTAAGGTGACAAAAGAACCTACTGAAACAGAAAATGGTATAAAGACATTTACATGTTTAGTATGTAAGGAAACCAAGACTGAAGAGATAAAGAATAATCAGCTTAAGAAGAATGCAATTATTACTGACAAAAAATCTGCAGGTAAGTACAAGATTACAGCTGTGACTGTGAAGAACGGCAAGGTAGTAGGCGGTACTGTAACATATATGAAGCCTTATAACATGAACTGTAAGACAGCAACCGTTGGAGATACAGTAGAGATAGACGGTGTTATATTCAAGGTTACAACCGTAGCAAACAATGCATTCAAGGGATGCGGTAAGCTTACTAAGGTTACAGTTGGTAAGAATGTCACGAAGATTGGAAGCAATGCGTTTAATGGATGCAGCCACCTTAAGAATGTAATCTTCAAGACAAGTAAACTGAAGAAGATTGGTAAGAATGCTTTCAAGGGCATTAATGCAAAGGCTAAATTTAAAGTGCCAAAGACGAAACTTAAGAAGTATAAGAAACTTATTAAGAAAGCTAGGGCACCAAAGAAAGCGAAGGTAACGAAGTAGTTATGAAATAACCCATTGGGGTCAGACCCCTTTGGGTTGATTTTATGGAGTTGTTATGTCTGTTAATGAATACAATATGAATATCGAAGCCTGCGTCAAAGCTTACTTTGATGAGGCTGTTGGCATTTCTGATATTTCCTATGTGGGTGGTGGCGATATAAATGAGGCCAGGTGCATAGAGCTTAGTAATGGTGAATCTATATTTGTAAAGTTTAATTCTGCTGCAAATAAGAGTTTCTTTGAAGCTGAGGAAAAAGGGTTACATGCTATAGCTTTAACGGATTCGATTCGGACTCCTAAGATATTGTTCCGGGGCTTGGATAAGGCTTCCGGCAAATCCTTCTTTGCTATGGAATATATATCCGGCGCCGGGAAGAAGAATGATTTCTGGGAAATGTTCGGGCGGAATCTGGCTTCTATGCATCTTTCCGGGGGAGGCACATTTGTCAGCGAAGGCAGATACGGATTTGACAGTGATAATTATATAGGTGCGACGCGGCAGATCAATTCGCCTCGGAGTACATGGATAGATTTTTTCAGGGAATGCAGACTGGAGCCGCAGTTCAGGATGGCTGAGGATTATTTTGATGGTACAGCTGTGAGATGTATATTAAAGCTTCTTGACAGGTTTCCGGATTTACTTGTTGAGCCCAAGCAGCCATCGTTGCTGCATGGTGATCTGTGGTCCGGGAACTATATTGTTGGAAATGATGGGGAGGCCTGGCTGATTGATCCGGCGGTGTATGTTGGTCATTCCGAAGCGGACCTGGCCATGACTGAGCTTTTTGGCAGATTTCCGGCAGTGTTTTATGAGGCGTATAGTGCGGTGAATCCTATTGAATCCGGGTATTCTGATAGAAGAGACCTGTACAATCTGTATCACCTGATTAATCATCTGAATCTTTTCGGGGGAACATATTATCCTGCCGTGATGAGGATAGTGGGAGAATATGTGAAGTAACCCATTGGGGTCAGACCCCTGTGGGTTGATGCTTGACAATGTATCACCGTGGTGATACAATTCAAATATAAGATTGGAGGAGTTAACAAATGGAAAAACAGATCACCATATATCATGGTTCTAATCAGATTGTAAAAACGCCGACTTTGGGTTTAGGCAGAAAGAATAATGATTTTGGACTTGGTTTCTACTGTACCGAATATATAGATCTTGCAAAGGAATGGGCAGTCTCATCTTTAAAAAATGGGTTTGTAAATCAATACACATTAGATACGGAGTATCTAAATATTCTTAATTTGAACACTTCTGATTATACGATTCTAAATTGGATTGCTGTTCTTGTTGAGCATCGGCTTTTCAGCATTAAGACACCGGTTGCAAGAAGAGCGAAACAATATCTGATTGATAATTTTGGTATTAACGTAAATTCCTATGATCTAATTACCGGTTACAGAGCTGACGACTCCTATTTTGACTACGCTGAGGCTTTTTTTAATAATACAATTACTGTCGAACAGTTGGCTCGCGCAATGCAGTTAGGAAAACTTGGAGAACAGATTGTCATTAAATCACAATTTGCATTTTCTAAAATCAAATTCGTGGATTATGAAGTTGCAGAAAAAGAAAAATATTATATACTTCGTAAGACTCGAGATGATGACGCAAATAAAATGTATCTGAATATTTTAGAAGAGGAAAGTGATGGTCTTTATATTCAAGATATTATTAGAGGAGGCATCTTAAATGATAACCCACGCATACCAAGAAATATACCTTAATAATGCTCAGTCTGCACTTGGCGATGCTTTCGACTTTGCGATTAATACTTGTCATATCCCTGGTGCAGATTTTATAAAGCTTTTTATCACTAGTTCTATTTGTAAACGAATTGAAAATGGTGAACCGTCAATCATTGCAGGTAAAAGTGGAATTGAGATTGTGACTGATGTTGTTTTTGAAACAACCGGAGGACAACTTGAAGATACATCACATGAAGTATTCGGTCGTTCTCCCGAATACTGGATTGGATGGGCAGTATGCTATTATCAGTGGTATTCCACGAGAAGCTTCAGTGATATTTTCAGCGTATTGTCCTATGATGATTTGAAGAAAATGTACTTTACACTTCATGAAGCGGATATCACCAAGTTTGTTGATATTGCAGAAGAAAAAATGCGAGATTATTATAAAGAAACCAATTTAAAACGCTTTCGTTCTGCCTATGGTTGTTCTCAGTCTGAACTTTCAAAAAGATCAGGTGTAACGCTTCGTTCTATACAAATGTATGAGCAGCGTAACAAGGACATTAACAAGGCAAGTGCAGAAACGTTGTATCGCATATCGAAGGTTCTAGGCTGCACTATCGAAGATTTGCTGGAGAGATAAAGGGGTGTTTATGAAAAAATACATTTCACCAATTATTATGTTTATAGTTTTTGAAACGGTTGCGATTACTCTGTGGCTGACGAAGGATAATCTTTTCTATCTGCTGAATTTCAGCTATATAGGCGGCGCAATTTCCCTGGGGATGTTTCTTTTTATTAAGGAGTATAAGCAT
>JAILMQ010000066.1 GCA_024692605.1 Eubacterium sp. | reverse complement strand
GATATTCTTAACCGCATTCTTTCCTATGGTCTTTTTCTTCAGCTTGGTTGTCTTTATGGTCAGGGTCCTAAGTTTCTTGCATCCTGAGAATGCTTCCTTACCTATCTTCTTTACAGTCTTCGGAATGATAACTGTCTTGATGTTTATGTTTGCCTTACATGCATTATTTCCAATGGTTGTTACGGTAAATGTTTTTCCTCCGGCCTTTATCTTTGCAGGAATATTTACCTTGGACTTCTTAGGTGTTTCAAGTCCGATAAAGGAAAGATTTCCCTTTTTGCCCTTCACTGAAAGGATCTTGAATACCAGTCCGTTTCTCACAAACTTGCCGTTCTTGATAAAGCCTGTTGCAGGAATAGCTGTCTTTGCAATCTGTCCGCATACGGTACATTTTCTCTGCTTTAGTCCTGCTCTGTCACACATTGGCTCAGTAACAACAGTCCACTTGCCGTAGGTATGCTTATCATGCTTTGGATTTTCCTTCTTGTCGTCCTTATCTTTGTCAGGATTCACCGGATCATCGTCATCATCAACTTCACTCATCTCAATATTTACATCCGGAAGAATCTCTTTGAGCAGAGGTATTATTTCAGCAGTTTTTGTATTTACGTCAATCTTTGAAATCTTATCTACGCTTAAGTCATATGCCTCATCCGGCCAGTAGCTTATATCAAATTCATCTGTCAGAAGATATTCTATATCATAATCATCTGCTCCGTAGGATTTTGAATCAACCTTTGAAGCCACTACGTCAGGAACCTTGTAATTAGGATTATTTGTGATATAAGACTTCATCGCAGCTGAATTATTCATCATGCCAAGGTCGTTCTGCATATTATGCTTCATTATGATCGAATCACATGTAAGCTTCTCAAGTACAAACTTAGTTAACGCATCGTTATGACCTACATTTGTTGCTGTCATATAAGCTGTATCAGAAAGCGCGTAATACTGTGGGCCTGCACAGAAGTCATACTGACTGCTCTTAGAAATAAATGCAGGATCACTTAGTATATCTGCTGATGCAAAGAATCCAAAAGAATTGGTCTTATAATCAATGCTTCCTCCCTTATAGCTATCCCAGTAATCTGCTGTTTCCTGAACATATCCGTTAACATAGATATCCTTCTGAAGCTTGATATACTGTCTTGCAATAAGACTTACATCCAGAGTGCCATCTGTTATCCATGGAGTTGTTTTTCCACCAAAGAGTGGAAGGTCAATCTCGAGATTAGACAGCATGAAATAATTCTTTTCTTTTACCTTGGCAGCACTTGCCATAAACTTCTTCCAATCGCTGATGGCATTTTGAACTGCTTCAGGTGAGTCAGTACCAAACACTTCAGTTGCTATATCTTTTCTATATACAAAGATACCGGGATCAACTGTATCTGTTACTGCATACAGCTTTCCGTTATAAGTACCACGTGCCTTGGTATATGGATATCCATTATACTTAGTCTTGTCATATCCAATCTGCTCAAGACTTACAAGGCTTTCATATGGAAGATTTCCATAAACCTTTGACTCCGGCCAGAAGATAATATCAGGCTTTTCAGAACCCTTCATGGCTGTAGCAATTCTGTTTTTATATGACTGCCATTCTTCTGCATCTTCAAAGTCAATATCTTCGATTTCATGGTAATTAATCTTATCTATATAAGAAGGATAGATATCCAGGAAGCCTTCTATCTTCTCATGCATTCCACTGCCTTCCCAGCCATAAATATTTATTGGATCACCATCAATCACAACATCTTCACGTTCACCTATGGTGATATTAAATATATATGAATAATCTACTCCGTCTATTGTATAGGTAGCTTTTGCCTTTATTACTTCTCCTGCCTGTACGCCATCTTTTGTTGTAACAACTCCAGCATCCGTCACGGAAAGTTTAGCAGGATTTTCCACTTCATATACTACAGGAACACTTTCATCAATAGGTAATGTATTTAATCCATATCCACTGCTGTATGCATACTGCTTACAGCTGAGCTGTAAACTATCTCCGGGAATAAGAACCTGATCCTTCTTTCCCCAGAGTCTTGGGTAAACATTAAACTGTCCATATACTGTTATTTCAGAGCCCTTAAAAACTGCGTTACATTTTACAATGTATGCTTCCATCCGGCTGATATTTGCAGGTGCTGTAAGTTTTCCATCATCACTTATAGCAGTCTTATTTCCTTCAACAACTTCCCATCCGCTGACAGTCATATCAGGATCAACATCTATCATCTCATATTCCTCATCAGAACCGGTTGCATAGCATATGAAATCCAGAGGTAACGTATCTCCGGCTATGATGCAATCACCATGTTCTGTAACCATTGAGTAATCCGAATATTTTGAAGCCAGTGGTACAAGGGTATAACCATAGTCGTCACAATACTGCTGGATAGGATAAACAACAGTCTCATCTTCTGTATCAAGTTCCCAATATACGCCTGAATATGTACTGAGCACAACCTTTGAGGATGATGGATTATATCCAACTACAACATTACCATCCAGCTCGATATCGTCCATGTTTTCACTTGTTATCTTCTTGAGATTCTTACAATTGTTGACCATATTTACAACAATCGGAAGTTCTCCAAGGTTTATTTCCTCAAGTGTCGAAAGATTACTGAAGGCACCCTCGCTGATTTCATCTACATAGTATTCTTCCTCATCGAATTCTATATATTGAGGCACATTTACCTTTGCATCAGAACCATTGTAGGATACAAGGATCGCAGATTCATTCTTAGCATCAATTCTGAACTTAAATCCGCCCTCCTGGTAATCTGCACTTTGATCGGAATATGTAATCCAGTTGTATTTATCACAATACTCTTCTATGCCAACTTCAGGTGCATCTTCTAATACGTCATTTGTCCATACAAATGTAAATGAAACCTCTAGTTTAACATTAGTTGCGTGATTTCCATAGGAAACAGGTCCGGGATATTCACTTACGTAATCCCCATCCATATCTGTTGTGATCTTGGTGACTTTCGGACAGTTGACACACATATACTCCACAAGCCAGAAGTTTGTTGCATCAATCTCTTCAAGAGTATTGTTATTAAGGAACATTCCCGGAACAACTTCTGTATCGTTGCCATTTCTGGATGGAAGTGTTTCAGGAATAGTAACCTTTGTTGCAGAACCTTTATAGTGGAGTGCTACCGAGACATCATTTTCCGAATCAAGCAGATATTCCCATGTAGAGTCTTCCTTTAACTCACCATAATAATCAGTATGAGCCATACGTTCACCACTGTATGAACCCTTTCCTGTTATCTGGATATGATATGTATAATAATTGGCAGCCTCACCGTCATCCGGTAATTCTTCTTCCCAATCATCATAATCTATCTGTTTAAGTTCATAGTCAGTACCTTCTACCAGTACCTTTTTACTATCACCATCAAAGATCAGGACATGAGGGATGTCACCATCTTCGCCCCCTTCTTCAATATAGGTTTGAAGAACTATAATATCATTTGCACTGATGGATTTTGTTGCTGCATAGGAAACAGTCCCACCAACATAGGTCCCCGTCAGCACCATAAAAAGCGCCAACAGATAAGCTACTACCTTTTTCATAAAAACCTCCTAAATAAGTCCGAGCATGTATTTCATCTTTAGTTTCTTTCGTCTACCAACCTTGTTGTATATCAAATGCTGTGTTTCATAAGCATATTCCCTAATGGCAGCATAATCCTCACCGGACATTTCACCATCTCTGAAGCGGTATCTTTCGATTATTCCTGATACATCTTCCGAAAGACTTCCCTCATCCTGCTCATTAAACTTTAGCAATTGTTTCATAAATCTCATCCAGCATGGCATAGCCACCTTAATATCCTCTTCACGAAGCAGTCTTTCGCGATGGTGACATATGATAATCCGTCTGACAATTATTGTAATAAATGCAAGAAGGATAAGGCCTACGACTGACATGATTATTATAGCAATTAAATAGCCAAAATTCACGCCCTGTTTTTGACTTCTGTTATTATCCTCTTCCTCCTGCTCGTTTGCGTCATTCATTATCTGTTGCTGCTTCATTTGAATCTGTTTTGAAACTTCCAGCTCGGTGTAGAATCCCGGTGTAACATCAACCGGAATCCAGCCGATTCCATCTCTGTAGATTTCAACCCAGGCATGCACATTTGCCCCTGTAAGTTCCTTTTCATGCTTGCCCGTTTCCTCTTTCATATCGGCAAGATATCCCTCAACATATCTGGCAGGAATTCCATAATATCTGTACATCAGAGTTCCGGCAGATGCATAGAATGAAGAATTACCCTTTCTTGCTTTTGTAAGGAAATACATAAGATAATCCTTTGTCTTCGTACTCTCCGAAGTCTTCGTCTCATCCGCAAGCCACTTTCTGATAGCATTGGTTATGGACACATAGCCATTTACATTGGTTTCATCCAGGGAAGAATCAAAATATTTTTTCCAATCCTTATCCAGCTGAAGATAATTGTCATATACAAAGGTTCTGTATTCAACCTGTGCATCACGGAAATCATTTATCTCCTGATCCGCCACTGCAGAATTAAGCCAGTCCGGATTCTCGTAGGCAAAGGTATTTGCAATATCATAATCTTCAAACTGAACTTCGTAGCTGCTTGTGCTTCCCGCAGAACCGAGAACATTCATATCTCTGTTGATGTTAGAAAACTCCTCCAGAGACTCTGATGTAAGTCCGTAGGGAATAAAGATATAGCGCTTGTTTGCATTTTTATTTTCAATCTTTATAGTGACCTTCTTGGAATCAAAACCATCCTTATCCTTAGCTATTTTTATGTACTCACTGTTCTGTGAAAGAGGATGAAAATTCTTCTCCTTCATCCAGTGGAAAATACCCTCGTAGGAATCATTGTAGCTGGACTTATCTATCTCATTCCAGACTCCGTTTTTGTATACGCCGCCCACATAACCCTTGAGATAATAAACTCCCGGAGTATCCACTGTAACCTTTATTCTCTTCTTATCGTCACCCTCATAGGTTGACGCATAGGAAAGGTCTCCTTCAGGAGCATCCTTCTCACCATAAATCATATCCTGAGTGCCGGATATGGCCGAATCCTTCATCTTTGCAACCGCAAGATTAGAGGTGTAATCTGCAAAATTATAATAACCAAAGCTGATCAGAAGACCCGTCACCAAGCTAACATACATATAAACCGTAAGCCTTCTTCCACCACTTTCATTATTCAGATTCTTCCACATGATGGCGCCGATAACTGAGATGCAGGCAAAGATACATCCAAGCCCTGCTCTGCTGTCCTTGAAAAGGACAAAACTAACCACCACGAGAAAATTACATATCACATATATAACAACTCGTTTTTCCTCAAGAATAAACCTGATCATAAAACCAATCAGGGTCAGGGCATAGCAAAGGAATATATTATATGCCATCTCCTCAGAAATACCCTTTGGAAGTGTATAATAAAGAACCTCTTTATCATAGTTATAGTTAAAAAGAGCGATTACATTATTGGCAAACTGAAAGATTCCGGAATTGAACCACTGACGAAATCCCACCATATAAATCACTGTAAAAAGCAGGATAGCCACCAGCGTCGCCATCTTCCAAACCTTATTCTTCCACACCGGAATCGCCACCGCTGCCACAACACAGATAACCATCGCCACAACCGGTGCCTTTTCCGTAAAAGTCATAAGGCAGAACATCAGCCCCAAAAGACCAAGTCCATGAACAGCAATCAGACATGCTTCAGTATTCGATTGTTTTTCGTCTTTATAAATCCTAAAACACTCTTGCATTGCTTACTCCTCTATTGTAAGTAACCCATTGGGGTCAGACCCCTTTGGGTTGATTGAGCCAAGTAACCCAAAGGGGTCTGACCCCAATGGGTTACTTACGCTGTCTGTAGGAAGTCCATGTAGATTACAGACTCAGTGTCTTCAAGTTCCTGTGGTTGTTCATCTGATACGTATATTATGGTGGAATATCTCCACACTGACTCATGCCGTGTCATATAGGCATTTATATCTTCTGCAGTCAGGCTGAGGGAGCCCTCCAGAAATCTCTTTTCGAAGCTTCCAAATGTCTCCTCACCATCTACGCTGTATAGTCTCAGCAGCCTTCCATCTTTATCAAGAAGTACTGCATCATGATGTATATCCTCCAGAAGAAGATTCTTACTCAGAGACAGAACGTACTCCGCCATCCTATTAATCAAATCTCCTGTCGGCTCCCCATGTATTCCGAACACCAGAAGCGTATCCTGGTTCGACGGCATATCCAGTTCCCGGACCATTTTCTTCTTCCATTTAGCGGAAAGCTTCCAGTGGATCATCTTCACACTGTCTCCACGCTGGTAATCCCTGAT
>JAILMQ010000061.1 GCA_024692605.1 Eubacterium sp. | reverse complement strand
CCCAGAATTGAAGCACCTGAATATATGGTTACATTATCCTCGATGGTTGGATGACGCTTTTTATCTATGAGTCCACGTCCGCCTCTGGTTGAAAGAGCTCCCAGAGTAACGCCCTGATAAATCTTTACATTCTCGCCTATGACGGTTGTTTCGCCAACGACCACTCCGGTTCCGTGATCTATAAAGAAGTATTTTCCTATAGTGGCACCCGGGTTTATATCTATACCTGTTTTTGAATGAGCTATCTCAGTCATAACTCTCGGTAGAATAGGAATACCCAGTTTATAAAGAACATGAGCATATCTCTGAACTGTTATGGCATAAAGTCCGGGATAAGCAATAATGATTGCATCCTTACTTTCTGCTGCAGGGTCTCCAACAAAAAGAGCCTCAATATCCGTATCAAGATACTCTCTTACTTCAGGAATCTTTTTCATGAAACTAACAGTAAAATCTTCAGCAATAACTCTGATTTCTTCATCACTCTTCTTGCTGATTTCCTTATCAAAATGTAACGCAAGGAATATCTGTTTATTAAGATTATAAGCCACATCCTCAGTCATAGAAGCAATGGTCGTACTGAGATTATAAATCCTGTAGGTTCTATCTACATAGTAACCTGCATAGACTATTCTATTCAGCTTGTTTATAATGTCACGTACACTGTCCCTATCCGGCTGACCAAAGATATCCTGCTTATCAATAGGCCGTCCTTTTTCATAATCAGCTGTGATGTCAGCTATTATTTCAGAAATATTATCGCATATTAATTTACCCATTTTAATTACCTCACAAATAAAACAATAACCACATTCTATCACAAGAACGTGGTTATTGGAATATCATACTTTATTGTGGCTCAGTTATCAGGCCTAAAACTTTTTTAACATTCTCTATAGTAGTTCCAACTTTTTCTGCTATTGTCTCTATACTGAAACCGGCATCATTGTAGGCTTCTATCTTTCCAATTTCTATCCCACGTTTTTCACCACGTTCCTCAATTTCATCTATCCACTTTTCAGCCATGTTTTCACCCTCTTTCGTATCATTATCTTCTGAATCAATTATCTTCCAACCTTCCGTGAATCTTATATCCCCAGTCAACGCTGTAAGAATCTTCATCACCTCATCGACATGCTTCGGCATTTTAGTAGGAAATTCAAACTTTCTCTTTTTCCTTCTATCTGCAAAGTATTTTGCTACGATTTTAAAGTCACTATGGAACATTTCTATCTGCTCATCAGAAAGAAATGCGATATCGAATACATTTATCCTATAATCACTTACATAAGGTTTTAGTTCTTCCGGGATATCCATGCATTCATACAACGTACGATTTTTCTTCCATCTATGCATGGAGAAGTTTAAAACCAAAGTCACCACTGGATATATCCGGCTATCTTCACCCTTGAGAAGTTGTTCTCTATAGTTCGCCCCATCGTATCCGATTACTCTCACGGGCATGTTTTTGAAATACTTATTCTGATTTTCCAGACCCAATGATGAAATTATAAAACTACCCTTAGACCATCTTTTTCCTATATCTCTTTCTTCTTCGTGAAGAATTCCTTTTTCTGCCTTATATTGACTAACAGGAAGAAAATCTTGTAATTCATCTTCCTTAATAACTGATTTTCCTCCGAAAAGAAGAACATTAACGATATCGGTAAAAACATCGTTATACTCTTCCAGGAGTTTTTCAGGTAAATCTTTCTGCATATTATTCCTCCTTTTGTTTTGAATCATCGATTACCTTTTAACCTCAACAAAAGGAGAACCCTACGTTCCTCTGAATAAAGAAATGTCTCTAGCTTTATTAAGTTGTTTTGTATGTCTACTAATTATTCGACATACGATTCCGTCTCTTGTAACGGGAATAAGGATTATTAGCATATATTCCTTTCCCGTCTCTCTGTCAGTGCAACTTAATTATAGCTTTATCATCCTTCAAATACAACTCATATAGTGCTATAATCTATTAAACTCATTATATGAAGGGAGTAAATATATCATGAAAAAGAAATTACTATGCATTACTTTAATCTCATTATTGACTTTAGGACTTACCGCATGCGGAGGTGGAGTTATCGAGACAGGTGACACTTCAGATCCTAATGCTAATACGGTTACACAGTCTGCTGATGGTTCTGACCAGACAACTGAAGAGTTCCAGGATGTCCCAAAGGAACAGCAGGAAGGAACTGCAGGAAGTGGTATACCACTTAAGGACAACGACGAAGCGGTTATGTCTCAGGTTCCTGTATGTATGCAGGAATTACTATCTCAGATGTATGGAGATAAATTTACAGATTCAAAAATCACTGTAAGTAAGATATATTCAGCTGATGAAGAATCTTCAATCGGGATGAAACTCGGGCTTGACGAAGTAGCCTTTGAAGTTGCATATGATCTTAAACCTGCTGAAGGAGTTGATGTTAACGAGCTGCTTGTTCCAAATGGTGAATATGACGAATCAAAAGGATGGATAATCGGTAAGACCGCCGTTGGCATACTTGAGAAAAACGGCACTACATATACAATAAAGAACTTTGGAACCGGATGGTAAAAGACTTTAAAATAACCCAAAGGGGTCTGACCCCTTTGGGTTATTTTTCGGTTTAATGTTAGTTAAGTTTGTAGGTTCTGAGAGTGTCTACAAGTTCCGGAATGGTTGCTTCGAAGTCAACGCCGTACCATGGCTCTGCTGGGTTCTTCAGGGTTACTTCGATAGTCTTTGCAGTATAGTCTGCAGCAACCTTAAAGGCATCATTCAGTGTGAGTCCTCTCATAAGTGCACCTACTGCAACGCTGGCGAAGATGTCGCCGGTTCCGTGATATGCCGCATCAATCTTATCATTCTGATATATGATCTTCTCACCTGTAACTGTATCCAGTCCGTATACACCGGTTTTTCCTTCACTGAGTCCAATTCCTGTAAGTACAACTTTCTTTGCTCCAAGCTTTGAAAGCTTATCAAGAAGCTCCAGTACATAAGCCTCATCATACTCTTCTTTATATTCTGTATCTGTCATGAAACATGCTTCTGTTAAGTTCGGTACAATTATATCCGCCTTGCCACAAAGACCAGCGTTAAGCTTTGCATACTCAAGGTCAAATGCAGGATAAAGCTTTCCGTTATCGGCCATTACAGGATCGATAAAAATAAGTGTATCGTCGCCGCCAAAATCATCAAAAATCTTCTTTGCAATCTCGATTTCCTCTGCTGATCCAAGGTAACCGGTGTAGATTGCATCAAACTTTACTCCCTGACTCTTCCAATGCTCTGTGATTGGATTAAGCTGATCAGTAAGATCCTTTACAGTGAAATCCTTAAACATTGTGTGGGTTGAAAGCACTGCTGTTGGAAGAATAACTGTTTCTACTCCCATTGCTGAAATAATAGGAAGTGCAACTGTGATTGAACACTTTCCGAGACATGAGATATCCTGAATTGTAAGAACTCTTTTCATTTCTATAAAACCTCCTGAAATGAATAATTTAAACTTGATTTTTATTTAATGATAGAATACAGTATACTCAAAACTGACATCTTGAA
>JAILMQ010000032.1 GCA_024692605.1 Eubacterium sp. | reverse complement strand
TGCTGTCTCCTCTTACACCAAAACCTCCTGTTCCTGCTGTTCCGAAGGAAACACATACCGAATCAAAAAATGGCATTCCCGCAATAACAAGAAGAAGTATCAGTGTAATAGTCATAGCGAAATAAATAGCATAGAGAGTTCTTGCCGTTTCCCTAACCTTAGGAACCATTTTTTCAACTGATGGTCCCGGGCTTTCTGCTCTCATGATATTCATCTCATCAGCGGTTGATGGAATAAAAATAAGCATAAACATAAGTATTCCCATTCCGCCAATCCAGTGAGTAAAACTTCTCCATAGGAGAATAGATCTTGGCACGGATTCCAGATCTGTAAGTATACTTGCTCCGGTAGTAGTAAATCCTGAAGCAGTCTCAAAAACCGCATCTGTGAAATTCGGAATTGCACCGGAAGCCATAAAAGGAATTGCACCAATTATACTAAGCACCAGCCATGTAAGACCGGTTATAATAAATCCTTCTTTTGCTCTGATAAGAGTCCTTTTGGGTTTACGAAGCTGAAAAAGAAGTCCTATTAATAATGTTGCAAATGCAACAGCAAAAAGCTCCAGCGCTATGCCTTCATCAAAGAATATACATGCGGCAACGGGAATCAGCATAAGAATAGCTTCTATGGTCATGATTCGACCGATTGTATAAACTATAATCCTATAATTCATCTTTTCATATCCTCTGCTAGTAGAATCAAAGTATTATTTTACTATTTCCTGAATACTTTTCAACCCCATATTTGTTGTAGCTACTACAACCTTATCTCCAAGCTCGACAGTATCACGTCCACCCGGTCTGATTATCTTTCCGTCTCTCAGGATACAGCAGATAAGAGTATTAGGAATAAGATGAACATCCTTCAATTCCTGGCCGGCATATTTATAATCCTCACCAACTGAGAATTCCAATGCTTCAACCTTGTTATCCATTATCTGATACAGAGACTCAACCTCACTACCAATTGAATTCTGCATAGATCTTACATATCTGGTGATGTAATCCGAAGTTATATTCTTTGTACTTACAGTTCTTCCGACAGGAAGCTCCGTAACAAGCTCTTCATATGAATTACGATGAATTCTTGTAATGGTCTTTATCTTTTCATCCAATTTGTTTAAGAAAAGAGAAAGAAGAATATTCGCCTCGTCCTGATGCATAAGACAGCATACTGCATCCATATCCTCTATGGACTCTTCCATAAGAAGTCTCTTTTCTGTGGCATCACCATTAATTATCATGGCCTTTGGAAGCAGCTCTGCCAGCTCTTTGCAACGATTTCTGTCCTTTTCAATTATCTTTACATTTATCTTTAACTGAAGCAGTTTTTTTGCAAGATAGTAGCTTATTGTACCACCACCTGCTATAAGCACATTTTTAATCTTTCTGGCCTTGATTCCGATCTTATTTAAGAATGAACTGACATCCCCCATGGAAAGGGTAACTGATATCTTATCGCCGGTATGAAGGACTGTATCACCATTTGGAATAATAACTTCCTTAGCATGCTCCGTAACACAGATCAGCGCATTTCCTCCAACCTTGGAAGGAAGATCCTTTATCTTTAATTCATTAAGAATTGAATTCTCAGGAATCTCAATTCCTATAAGACTTACCTTGCCCTTGGCAAATGTGTCAACCTCGAGAGCCGATGGAATCTGAATAAGTCTCACTATTTCTTCAGCGGCAACCATCTCAGGATTTATGGACATGGAAAGTCCCAGTTCTTCCTTAAGATATCCTATCTCATTTGTATATCTCGGACTTCTGATTCTTGCTATAGTTTTACAGCTACCGGTTTTCTTAGCTATAAGACAGGTAAGCATGTTAGTTTCATCATCATTTGTAACTGCAATAAGAAGATCCGCCTTTTTTATACCGGTCTCAAGCTGGGTCTGCACGCTGGTGGCATCCCCCTGATATCCCATAACATCTACTGTACTTGTAACAGATGAAAGTGCCTCGTGGTTCTTATCTATAACCACTACCTCATGTTTTGCTTTTGCCAGCCTAGCTGCCAGACTCTGTCCGACTTTTCCACAGCCCGCAATAATAATATACATTTTCTATTCTTCCTTTCATGCATCATAAAGATGTCTTAGATAAAGTCTCTGGAAAGCATCATATTCCCCCAAACCTTTAAAATGCTCTTCCACTACATAGCCATCCTGAAGAAGTCTTTCTGAAAGTTCTGCAAAACAATCAGATATTTCATTCTCAATGCTGGGACCGGCTATAAACTCCATTGGAACCAGAACAATCCTTCCGTCCTCTATTCCAATACTTTTTAATTCTTTTATTATTTTATATAAACGCTTCTCACCCTTTAGAGATGCAACATAACCCTTCTGAAAATGTTTTTTAAGCGACCTTTCAAAAGTCGAAAGCTTTTCATCTCCCAATTCCTTGGAGCCCTTTGTTATCAGTATAAGAACATCATCACCTACGATTTCACCAAAGGCACCATGAACCGCTCTGGCAGTAACTTCAAAATCAGCTCCTTCACTTAGGAGCGGTTTTGAAACCTTTACCTCATTAAAAAAGGCAGCAAGTCCGCCGATTTCCTCTCTGATTTTTTTATGCTCCTCATCCTCCAGGATATCTGTGGTAACAACTGTAAGATCAGTCACGCCCATTTCTTTCATGGAAAGCATGGCTGCCTTAACATTCTGCACCCTTTCACCCTTAGTCTCCCTAAGCATTCTTCTTACATCACTATTGGTAAATGCACAAACTATCTCAGCATCAGGAAGTCTGTCTCCTACAGACAGCATAAAATCATCTATTGTTCTGAGACGGATATCCTGATCTAAAGTACCATGACTAACCAGTACAATTCCCTGTTTCATAAATGACCTCCGGGAAAACTACATTCCTTTTCTTTACTCAGGTTTCTTAGCAACCACTACTGCTCCGGTTTTAACAATACTTTCTGCCGGTATAAATCCACGTACAGGAGAAAGGGGATATATATTAGTATGTTTTCCGATAACACTTCCCGGATTAAGCACACTGTTACATCCAACCTCTACAAAATCACCAAGCATTGCTCCGAATTTTTTCAGCCCGGTTTCAATATGTATATCACTATACACCCCATTTCCCTTAACAACAACAAGAGATTTGTCGGATTTAACGTTTGATGTGATGGATCCCGCTCCCATATGGGACTTATATCCAAGGATTGAATCACCCACGTAATTATAATGTGGAACCTGAACATTATCAAAGATAATTACATTTTTGAGCTCAGTAGAATTACCTACAACACATCCCTCGCCGACCAATGCTGAACCACGTACAAAAGCACACTGCCTTACCTCAGTGTCAGCACCGATGATACAAGGACCTGCGATATAAGCACTGTCAAAGACCTTAGCTGTCTTATGAATCCAGATATCCTCACCCCTCTTCTCATACTCGGAAGAAAGTGCAGGGTCAGCATCAATCTCAGCTCCCAGCTTCAGAATGGTTTCCTTAATCTTAGGGAGTGCTTCCCAGGGAAACTCAACACTTTCGAGAAGGTCCTTTGCTTTTGTATGGGATAAATCATACATATTACTAACCTTGATCAGATCAACATTACTCATTTTATATTCTCCTTAATGAATTATTTCTTCTTTCCCTTTGTGTAATAAGGCTTCGTCTTATCGAATATCACGTGCATCTGATTCTGATTCCGCACACCTTTAACTGCATTGGTATACTTCACCACGTAATCAGACAGCTTACTCATATATTCATCCTCAGATATGGTACCCTCTGCAACTCCGGTAAGGCCTTTTTCCCAGCTGGCAGTCAGGTCGGCACGAAGCAGACCGTTTATGGAATACAGCACAACATCGTAGATGATCTCACCTAAAAATGTCGGTGTAAGTACCTGAGTCTTCTTATTAAGACTTATATATTTATTATTAACCAGCTTTGTTATTATAGCATCCCTTGTGGCTGATGTACCGATTCCGCTTCCCTTTATCTGCTCACGAAGTTCTTCATCCTCTATAAGCTGTCCCGCATTCTCCATCGCCAGGATCATAGAACCGGAAGTGTATCTCTTCGGTGCTGTGGTGGTTCCTTCTTTTATTTCGAAACCATTACAGGAAAGCTTACTTCCTTTTTTCAGAGCGGATATATATTCCAGAAGCTCCTCTGTTGGAAGCTGGTCCTCGGTATCTTTATCACTTTCTTTATCAGCAGAGTTTTCATTTTCCTTTGCTGCTTCTTTTTTCTTTCCAAAGTTTGGATCTGCAATGGCAAGATACCCGGGTTTTGAAAGGATTTTAAAAGAAGCGGTAAACTCTTCTGTTTTCCTCGTCAGAACTATATTTACCTTCTGATACTCCGCTGCAGGATAGAATATAGAAAGGAAACGCCTTGCTATTATTTCATATACCTTTGCCTGAATAGATGTAAGTTTTGATAACTGTCCCAGTCCCTGACCGGTAGGAATTATAGCATAGTGATCGGTAATAAGCTTATCATTTACATATTTGGATTTTGCTATACCTTTATAGCCACCAAGGTTCAGTATATTCTGAGCAAAGGGGGCAACCTTCTGAAAGTTGCAAAGCCCTCTGATGTTCTTATCTATCTCCTTGGAAATCGCAGTTGAAAGAACTCTGGCATCTGTTCTCGGATAGGTAACCATCTTCTTTTCATATAATTCCTGAACAGTATTCAGAGTTTCTGTAGGACTGATCTTGAAAAGCCTTGAACAATCGTTCTGTAATTCCGCAAGGTTATATAACATAGGCGGATTCTTCTTTTCCGTCTTCTTGGTTATACTCTTTACTGTAAGTTCCACAGGTTCAGGATCATTTAAGTATTCAATCAGTTGCTTTGCATCTGCTTCTTCTTTAAATCCATTTTCCTTATAAAGCTTTGGACTGTTAAAGTAGATGCTTCCATCAACAGCCTTCCACTCGGCTGTAAAAAGGTCCTTACTATCAGCTTCTTCAGGTTTCTTTCCCACCTTTGCCAATACTCTGTAGAATGGGGTTGGAACAAAATCCCTTATCTCCCTCTCCCTTTTTACGATCATGCCAAGAACGCATGTCATGACACGACCTACAGCTATGACACATTTATCTGCCCCCAGATACTGCTTCACAGGATAGGAATACTTCAGTGTTAATGCCCTTGAGAAGTTTATTCCCATGAGATAATCTTCCTTTGCACGAAGATATGCTGAACAGCTGAGATTATCATATTCAGAGAGTGGTTTTGCTTCTTTTATACCACGAAGGATTTCCTCCTCCGTCTGGGAATCTATCCACACTCTCCTTCTATCTTTATCTGCAGGAACTCCTGCCTGCATATCCACAAGTCTGTAAATATATTCTCCTTCACGACCGGAGTCGGTGCAGACATATATAGTTTCCACATCATCACGGTTAAGCAGCTTTTTCACAGTATTAAACTGTTTACTCACCGCCGGAATAACCTCATATTTAAAGTTATCCGGAATAAAGGGAATGGTATCCATAGACCATCTTTTTAAGTTTTTATCATATTTATCAGGATAGCTCATGCCCACAAGATGACCCACACACCAGGTAATTATATAATTATCATCTTCCACATATCCATCCTTACGTGAGCCCTTAACCTTAAGTGCATCAGCAAACTGCTGGGCAACTGAAGGTTTCTCGGCAATGAATAGTTTTTTATTTGCCATGTATATAATCCTTTATTGCTTATGAATTCAGTCATCAATTTATAAAACATATAAACGGTATGATAACATAATAGCAGTAATCATTCTATACTTAATTAGGCAGGTCGTTTTTCAAAAGTGACTACCTGTCTCACTTTGACTTTTTTATCATCTTCCTAAGCTTCTTCAGATTCTTTTTGGACATTTTCGGAAGTTTGAATCTGGCTTTCTTCTTTATTCCTCTGAAGGCCTGCTTTCCTATCTTCTTAATCTTTTTCGATTTAATAACTACCGTTTTTGCTTTCTTACATCCTTTAAATGCTTTTGCTCCAACAGAAGTAACATCGTATTTACTATTTCCATATTTTACTGTAGCCGGTATAACGATTTTCTTAATCTTCTTTTTATAACTATTTTTCGATAGTCCCACTATGGAAACTGTTCCGTTTTTACCTAAAGAAGCAGTTCCCGTAATCTTATACTTATATTTTCCAGCGGTAAAGACTGACTGCGTATTTTGAGAATCACTTCCGCCATCTCCCGGTCTGCTTCCGCCATCTCCCGGTCTGTTACCACTATCTTCCTGTCTGCTGCCATCATCCTTTTTAGGAATGATATTAAAATCAAGTGCTTTAACTCCTTTGAAATGTCCTATCCCCGTAACAACTGCCTGTGCACTTCCTACATCAATATTATTCTTATATTCAACCGTAAAATCAACACCTTCTATGAGGCCCTTTACATTTACCTTCGGAGTCTTTTCCTTTCCATCATAGGTAACTGAGGTTTCAGACAGTGACATCTCAGATCTGCTGAAGTCAAATGTATCTCCCAATCGTCCACGATATACAACTACAGAAGAATCCACCTTAATCTTTGTTGGATCCGGTTTTCCGTAGTCCCCATCAAACTCAGCAAGCCCCAGTTCATCACGAAGGAACACGAGAAATATAGGAACACCGGAAATCTTATCATCGATATTTAACACAACTGTTGTATCCTTCGCTTCGATGGTTCCATTATTTTCTTTTGTACCGACATTAAACACACCAAAAGGTTTTGTCATCCAGGTTGAAGCAACATTCGTCCATCCAAGATTTACTACAACACTGCCTCCCGAAAGTCTCAGATTACGTTCAACACTTACAGCACTGCTCCATGCATATGTTACTCTGTTTCCTCCATTATAATTCCGGATTATCGGTATCATATCAACCTGAATACGTCCTGATTTTACTGTCAGATCACCCTCTATATATTTTTTTTGATTATTAACAGTTACTCCGCATGCAGCTACATATAATGCAGAATATGCTTTTGGAAGAATGATAGTCGGTCCATCCAGCGTCAGATTGCCATAGACTGTCAGATTATAGGCATTATCTTCACTGCCCTCTCTGGCAGTCTCAACAGTGAGAGTTCCATCTCCGGTAAATGTTGCATTCATATCACCTATATAAAATACGCCGCTTCGATAATGCTTCGCTTTTGTATTGGCATGAATTACATTTTTACCTTTTATACGAATCTCAATATCCGGAAGAATCGTATTAAGTGAATAGCCCCTGCTAATATAAATAGCCCCGCCATCATAATTTTCAAGTGTCAGTATCCCCTTCTCATAATCCCACGAAATTCCATTCACTTTATTTCTCGCAAGATTTATTGTCTCCTCTTGGTTCGCTTTATAATCCTTTATACATTCTACGTAGATATCACTATTGTTGTAAGCTTCGGCTTTTATTCCACCATATGTAATAACTCCGATAAGAATCATTATCAGACTAAGCGCCAGCATAAAAAACTTATTTTTCATATACATCATTAAACTCCTTTTTTTATTTTTTGATTCTCCGGCACCTATAGCGCCATTTATAAGTTCCTGTCACTTTTTTTCTTCAGAAGAGCTGATGTATCCAGCATATCTTCAGAAGCTTCATCTTTCTTTTTCTCTTCTACTGCTTTTACTTTCTTTTTCTTTGCAGGCTTTTCTGAAACAGGTTGGATATCCGCAGTATTTATATCTGATATATTATTATTTTCTTCTTTTTCTTTCAGTGAATTCTTCCTGAAGGAGTGTCTGTTCTTAAACCTGTGTACCAGATCAAATCTTCTGATAACTATATCTGTAATAAGAAGGAAAATCGCTATAACAATAAGTATATATGAGATGTTTTTCTTGCTTCTGTTTCTGGTCTTCAGCTTTGTATAGAGCTTAGTATTATCATCAAGTATCCTTCCGTTTTGTTCTACAAAATTAATAAAGCCCTGATTCGATATATCCTTTCTATATTCATCAGAAAACTGAACAGTTTCAATAGCTGATACCCCCGCTGCAAATTCATCCCCTTCTTTTCTGGTAACACTAATTGCATATATGCCCATTTCATCAGTATCAAAGCTGCCGGTATATTTCCCCGGCTCGCTTGATGTCAGCATAATATTTCCGGATTCACCGGACGGGGTATTATAAACTGCCGTAATCTTTGTTTTATCGGAATACTGTGCAGCATAGTAACTTACTTCCAGCTTACCTCTCCTTCTGACCATGGATAAGGAATCACTTCCAGACTGGGACTGTATCTCAGTAAGGTCCAGCATCCGCTTCCACATCTCGGCATAGTCATCCATTCCTGCCAGTCCTTCATTCCAGCTTCCGGAGGAATTAGTTGTCCACGAAGCAGTAGTTCCGAGTCCATACTGCCAGTAGGAAAGTATCGGGTCTTCTTCGCTGCTGATAATCACCTCTCTGGCCCCATTCTTTGTAGAAGTTCCTATATATCCTGAGATATGTGGAACACCCTCTGAATAAAGTCCCTCCAGCAGCTTATTACCGGCAGAAAGTTCAAGTTCATAATCCCCGTTTTTATAATATGTATCTCCCGAAAGATAAACCTCTTCCGTAAATATCTTTGGAACATCAGATGAATTTTCCGAATAATAGTATCTTCCGCCGCACTCTTTGGCCAGCTGTTCCAGCAGAGTTTTATCTGAGTCTGTTCCAACAGCAATGGATGAAAGAGTTATATTATTATCATTGATTTTTTTAACAGCATCCGAAAAATCCTTTGTCTCACCCTCTCCATCTGTAAGAAGGATGATATGCTTTGTACCTGTATCAACCTTTGATAACTTATCTGCAGCCTCTATAACTGCCGGCTTTATCACTGTGCCACCCTGGATTCCTATGGCATCTATAGCATCCATAATCTCATCTTTATCTTCAACCTTTGTTAAAGGCTGTCTCCATTCAAAGGAATCACTGAAGGTAACAACTCCTACATAATCCCGATCCCTGAGATTTTCCACGGCTTCATTAGCCGCTGCAACCGCTATATCAATTTTTCTATGTGAATCTTTATCGTTTACAGTGCTTTCCATGGAACCCGAACAGTCGATAACCATAACCAGTGCCTGGGAAGGGGATTCATCAATTCCCTTAGGAGTCATATTAACAGGAAGAACAGTTTCCAGAATGCTGTCTCTGTATCCTCCCGGAGCATAACTCTCCGTACCTCCTGTAGTTATCAGACCGCCACCGTAATCCTTTACATAGCTTTCAATATTATTAATAAATCCTTCCGGAAGATCCTTGATGCTTGCATCATCAAGAATTATAGTTTTGTATCCCAGCATTCCCACCAGAGAATCAGGGGCATTATTGGCTGATACAACCGTGGTTTCCACATTTATACTTTTAAGAAGCTGATCGAAGCCACCGCTGTCTGTGGAAAGTCCCGAAACAAGAAGTACCTTCCTGGATACATCAACTATAGAACCTGCCACCATGTCATTGTTCTGCTCCACATTATCCCCTGAAGCTTCAACCGTAACATGTCTTTCCTCTATGGATTTATCTCCGGCCACTTCATCAAAGATAAATGTATTCTCTCCGGCAGTCAGACGAACCTTGGAACTGCTTTTCTCTTTACTTACATCCCATACCTTGAGCTCTGCATCCGTGTCATAAGTACTGTAGACAGTTGTCTTCAGCTTGTACCCATCACCACTGTAAAGCTTTTCAGGCATATCAACTGACTGAACATATACATCCTGAATCTCCTGATCATCATAAATATATGCACAGATTTCTATATCATTTTCTCTGATCAGGTCAGAGGTATTATTTATATCACCTAAGGTTTCTTTTCCATCTGTCAGAAGAACAATTCTTCCGGATCTCTCATCCGGCAGAAGGGACGCCGCATATCCTACGGCTCCTTCAATATCCGTATCTATTCCACTTGGTGCAGTTGCTATCTGCAGGAAGTTTTTTTCATCCGTAATAAACTGATCCGTCAAAGCATCCTTGCCAAATGTAACTACAGCATATACTTCTCCCGAAGGCAGCTCAGCCACTCTTTTCCTTAAATACTCTTCCGACCTTTCAAGATTTTGTTTGCTACTGTCAGAAAGATCCACCACAAATACTGTAGCAGTTTTCTTTTTTCTTCCCGGAAGATTTATTCCCAGTGCAGCAAAAAGGATTATCAAAAGAAGAACCACTCTCACTAAGAATTCAACTCCGAAGCCTGCTCTGCTACGGAAGGCATATATGATCCAATCTGCCAAAAGAAGGATAAATGCGAGAATGAGGCAGAGCTGTTTTAATGAGCTGAGTCTCACTCCGTAATCCGTTACATTTGAAAAAACGGTGGCTTCTTTATCCGTTATATCATTCGATTCCGTAACGGGATACCTTACTACAAAGTATTCATCCCCTACGTTATATATTCCGGATAATGTAAGATCAGAGGCTTTTACTCTTAAACTTTCATCCAGGGAAGGACTTAAGGTCACCATATCACCGGCCTCAATATAGTCATCCTTCACCATGCTTTCATCTGTCAGAAAGCCCACTGCATCAGTTATAAAGATTGGGAACTCAGCCATCAGAGGAAATTCACTGTTTCTGATATCAAAGCCTAAAACTATCTCTCTGACTGAATCATGTTCACCGTAATAAGCAACTGCCCTTTCTTCACCGGCTTTATCGGTTACATACATAAATGTATGCCCCCAGTCAGGAACAGAAAGCACAGATAGTTCGTTGGAACCGAAGCTGAATTCTCCGATATCCGTCATAAGTTCACCAGGTCGTACATTGACCATAGCTCCATCTATTTTTTCTTCAGCACCTTCCTTTGCTCCCATTACTATTCTTGAAAAATCAGAAGTTACAAGGGCATCATTATCATAGATGGCTATTTTCTTTTTATCATCATTTCCGATCTCGCTGTCGGAGCCAACCTTTATCACATTGTTTCCTGTGGCTGCCTTATAGGCTCTTTCAAGATAGACATTGCTCACTCCGACAAAGTAAGCATCATAATCCTCCTCAGAGGAAGTTACGGCATATGCAGTATTATCCCTTGCGAGACCATCCTGTACTGCTTTAACCTCTGAAGATTTATCGTAAAATGTAATACCGGTGATCTCACCTCTTACATAGCTCCCTTCTACTTCCTTATCCATCATCAAAGCTGAGCCACTTGGAGAATCACCTGTATCAATGGTTCTTACTTCCAGGAGATTATCTTTACCATCATAAACAGACAGATCAAATCTTGCTCTATATTCACTGAAAACATTATAACCCAAAGCAATATCATAAAGTCCACTACTCTTTTTCTTCATGGACATCTGAGTAAGGGCCACATTGTCAGAACCAACTCCATATGAAAAAACTTCCATATTCACTTTATCAATATTGATAGTAAGCTCCGCAGCACCGGTTCCGTCAGTAAAGAATGCCACATTATTAACATCCAGCGTTCTGATAAGACCCTCAGTTTTATTGAGGTCCCCTGTGGTATCCTGACATTTTAATTTTCTGAGTGTACGTTTGATCCTCTGTTTATCTCTGCTGGAATTGATAAGAAGCTCTGAATTCTTTCCCGAAGCAATAACGGATATCTCACCTGAAGCCGAATCCACGTAATCAACAGCATCCTTTATGGCTTTCTCAAAACGTGTTTCTTTGCCATCAGACATAAACTGCATACTTCCGGTGGTATCGATTATAATAACTGATTTTTTAAAGGAATTCTGAGCCTTTCTCTTTATAACCGGAGACATGGCAGCAAACATCAGAAAAAGAAGGGCAGCAATTTCCAGAAACATAAGAATATTCCTGATCAGCTTTCTGGAAAATGTAACGCTCTTTTCATTTCTTTCAGCATTTTTCCAGAGCATGACAGAAGGAATTACTTTCTTTGTGCCCTTAGGTCTCATGAGATATAGAATTATAATGACAGGAACTCCCACCAGAAAAATCAGCGGGAGCAATGTACCAAAAGACATATATCTACCAAAGTCCTCTCATATTTTCAAAAATTATTTTCTGTAACGGTTCATCTGTCCGGCAAAGAACATATTCCATGTCCGCAGCCACAATCTTCTTTTTAATATCCCTGATATAGTTTTTCAGTGCAGTATCATAATCTTTTATAGTACCTCTATCCAGTGTTACTCTTACTTCTCTTGCTTCATCTTCAGAATCTATAAATTGAAATGCACCTATATCCGTTATATTCATTTCCTCTTCGGAAAGTATATGCACAAATACAGCCTTTGATCTGTGATACATAAAAAGCCTTATTATGCTTTCTTCATTTCCAAGGAAATCTTCATCCATAAAATCAGAAAGAACGATACTTATTCCACCGGACTTTTTAATACTCTTTTTTAACGCCTCCTTAAGATCAATCCTTCCGGAGGGCGTAATCTTTCCAAGCCATTTTTCAAGAGAAACCATTCCGGTCTGTCCTGAAGGCACCCTGATGGTATTATTAGAATCTCCCAGGTCCGTTACATATACACTGTCTCTGTTGGAAATCGCAACGAAGCTTATGGCCTGCGTTATTTCTGCCATAAGGGTACTTTTAAGCTTATCACCAAATTCCATGGATTTACTGGTATCCAGATAAATGTTCACTCTGCCTTCTTTTTCTTCCATATATTCCTTGATAAAAAGTTTATCCAGGCGGGCATAGGCATTCCAGTCAACATATCTCATATCATCTCCTGGAATATATTCTCTATATCCGGAAAACTCTGCTGACTGTCCCTTTGCAGAGGACCTTCTCAGTCCTTCACCAGCGGATGTACTTCGCTTAATATTCAGTTTTAATCTTCTGAGTCTTTCCAGCTCACTTAGATTAATAGTTTTCAATTTAAGCCTCCGCCAGCATATCTTTTATCAGATCGTCAGTGGTCATTCCCTCCGCCAGTGCGTCGAAGCTGAGTATTATCCTGTGTCTTAAAACTGCCGGTGCAACGGCATCAACATCTTCAAAGGCAACATTCAGTCTTCCTGACATAAGCGCTCTTGCCTTTGCACATCTTACGATATTCTGAGCAGCTCTTGGACTTGCACCCTCTCTGATGTATTTATTATCCTCATGAGTCTTCATTACCAGTGTAAGAGCTTTATCCATAACCGCATCCGCTATAGGAATCTGCTGAATCTGCTGTCGGATATATATAAGTTTTTCAGGTGTCAGAATCTTACCTGCAGGTTCAACTCCGAAGCCTTCCGTAAGATTCACAATTGCCCCCAGTTCCTGCTTAGTAGGAAATTCCACCTGAAGCTTCATGGCAAATCTGTCCAGCTGTGCCTCCGGAAGAGGATTTGTTCCTTCCTGCTCAATGGGATTCTGGGTTGCAATTACGAAGAACGGATCCGGAAGTGCGTAAGTTGTATCACCTACCGTAACCGTATGCTCCTGCATAGCCTCCAAAAGAGCAGCCTGAGTTTTAGGAGTCGCTCTGTTAATCTCATCGGCAAGAATAATATTTGCAAAAACAGGTCCCGGTTCGAATCTGAAACCGTTTCCGGATTCATCTCTTACCATGATATTTGTTCCTGTAATATCTGCAGGCATCAGATCCGGTGTAAACTGGATTCTTTTAAAGGACATATCAAAGACATGACTTATGGTCTGGACCAGTCTTGTCTTACCCAGTCCGGGCATACCCTCCAGAAGAACATTTCCTCCTGTAAGAAGAGCCAGAACAATACTGTCCACCGTTTCTGTCTGTCCTATAATTTCCTTATGAATTTCAGCTTTTATTCTTGCTATTTCATTTGTTATCACATCGAATTCCGACATATCGTTCCTCCTCTATTGGGAAAGTCCCGTAAAATAATCCTTTATAATATCCGACATTGAGCCGGGGTATTTTCCTTTTTCAATTCCGTTCATAGCCTTATCAGAATAATCATTTATCACCGTATCATACGGTACTTTCTTTCCTTCCCAGGCAAGTCCGTTATTTTCTTTTTTATATTCTGAAGTATCATTATCCGAATATTTTCCACTCACATTCTGATCAACACTTACATAATCATGGTCATGGCTTATTGGTTTTTCACCACTTCCACTGCCCTGGCTGCTTCCATTTCCACTCTGAGTGCCTGAACCGCTCTGATTATTCTCACCGTTCTGGCCCTCCTGGCCATTCTGACCATTCTGTCCGTTCTGTCCATTTTGTCCGTTCTGACCATTTTGGCTATTCTGTCCGTTCTGTCCGTTTTGGCCGTTCTGCCCCTGCTGGCCATTTTGGCCGTTCTGCCCCTGTTGGCCATTCTGGCCGTTCTGTCCGTTTTGGCTATTTTGACCATTCTGTCCGTTTGGGCTGTTCTGGCCATTCTGGCCGTTCTGATTTTCTGCCTTGTAATTATTTTGCTGATTATCCATTATTTCCTTGGCAGATTTTATGCTCTTGGTGGCAGAGCCGGATTTTCCGGAAGAAAGACTGCTTAGTTTCTCAGATGCATCTCCAAGCTTATATCCATATTTTGCCTTGGCGGATTTAACATCTTTCATTGTCTTTGCATTTTTGAATTCATTTTTGGAGAGTTCAAGAGCTTCCATCATAGCCTGAAGTTCTGCAAGTTCTTCCTCCGTCATTTCGCCCTTATCTATTTTTTCAAGAGCCTCCAAAGCCTCCTGAACTTCCTTTTCAGCTTCCTTGGAAGCAATCTTTGCATCATGCAAATCCTTTGCCGTTTTCTTCGAATTTGTTGGTATAAAACCTACTGTGATTGCGGCAGCCATCAGAAGCATCAGGATTCCAAGACGTATCCAGGGAACCTCGAACTTTACTTTTACCTCTGATTCTCTTCTCTTTAATTCTTTGCCGGCATCTTCTCTCTGAAGTACACAGACCTTGTCCATGTATTTCTGGTTCTCATAAGCAGTTACTATCTTTTCTTTAAAACCTAAACTGTCTATATATAGTGCTGCCTTACCGTCACCGATTCTGTTTCTGATTCCCAGATAAACACCGGCTATTAGGGAGATAACCAGAACACCGCCAAAGATATACCACATATAATACATAGGTATAAACAGACCCAAAAGCATAATAAGGGCAGCCACAACGCTTCCCGCAAGAAGCGCTGTAACTACCCATTTAAGCATAATATTATTATTAAGTTTGATCCTGACTCTGTTTATAACACTATTGATATATTCCATTTCACTTTTTACCCGGTCTTATTTTTCTGGTTGCAAGAACAACCATAACAACGGTCAATGCTAACTGACAGAGAACCGACACAACCGTCCATACATTTTTGTTATAAAGGACTCTCCAGATTCCATGACCACTTTGACCAAAGAGCTCACTAAAATCCGAACTTGATAGTCTACCCATAAAATGATTAAAAAATGTCATTACAGGATTGAAAAGCAAAGGCAGCATCGAAACATTAAGTGCCAAATCCTGCCAGTCAAAAAGTGCACATAGATAAAGTCCGGTAAACGGTATAGAATATAGTCCGCCATAGATTACATAGGACAGAATTATGGCAGTAATAGATTTTTTGCAAATTGCTGAACAAAGAATCCCTATGCTTCCTGTAAAGAGTGCAAAGAAAAATGTAAGAACAACATATTCCAAAAGTGTAAACCAGGACAAGCCACCCACGACAAAGGAAACCGCCATAAGTGGAATACTTGCAACTACAAATATCATAACTCTGATCACAGCTGAGAATATCTTACCTAATATAATCTGAGTCGGTGAAATAGAAGTGGTCAGAAGTATGTCCATGGTCTTTCTTTCTTTTTCACCTGAAATAGCTGAAGCTGTTATTATCGGAACTATAAGAGCTATGATACATATCTGAGCTACGGCAATTACCGGATAGAAATAAACGTAGGATTCATATATGTCCGTATTATTCCTTACACTTCCATAACTTCGTGAACCAAGGCTCGCTATGGACAGCGTAATCAGGAAAACAAGAGCCAGTACTGCTTCATATGCAAAAAGGCTCCAGGAGAATTTCATACTTCTGGATATTACTTTCAGGTCTTTTCTTACTATAGGACTATTGAATGGCATTTCCTTCTCCTCCTCCCTGTGTTATTGTCATAAATATATTCTCCAGACTCTTCTCTTCTCTGTGGAAACCGGAAATAAGAATTCCTCTGGAAATCATCTGGGCTATGAGCTGATTGGACATCTGATCATCAGTCACACCACTTACTGTAATTTCATTTTCTTTGACAGACTGAAGTGCAATATTGGGATACTCCATGAAAAAGAGCTTTGCAGCTTCTAAATCTCCGGATATATTTACAATCAGACGGCTTGTATCAGTACCATAACGAAGTATATCCTCCATTTTGCCTGCAGTTACAAGTCTTCCATGATTCATAATACCTACGGCATTACACATTTCCGCAATATCAGAAAGAATATGTGAGCTTATGACTATAGTTTTTCCCATTGACTGAAGATTCATAAGAAGCTCCTTCATCTCCACTCTTGCCACAGGGTCAAGACCTGAAGAAGGCTCGTCCATAACCAGAAGCTGTGGATTGTTGAGAAGAGCTCTTGCTACACAAAGTCTTTGCTTCATACCTCTGGACAAAGTATCCACATAGAATTCCTTCTTATCAGAGAGATTTACCAGTTCCAGAAGATCATTGGAAACCTTTTGTATATCCTTATAGCTCATTCCATTAAGAGAACCGTAAAACTCCATATATTCGGTTACTTTTAGATTGTCATATACACCAAAGAAATCCGGAACATAACCTATCATACTTTTCAGTGTCTTCATTTCTGAAGATCTGGCAGTTCTGGTTATTCCATTTACAGACACCGTTCCGGAGGTTTCCTGAAGCAGTCCGCATACTATTCTTATTGTAGTGGTCTTGCCTGCACCATTGGGTCCCACAAATCCAAACAAATCTCCCTTGGGAACCCTCAGAGTCAGTCCCTGAACAGCAGGAAATCTGCCATAGTTTTTATAAAGATTATCTATATAAAGCATAATTTCCTCCTTTTATTGTCCTGAAACGTAACATATCCATGAGTTCTCATTTTGATCCGTCAGGCTGTTTCCTTTTACCACACCAACTGCAAATACATCATTTGAATTATCATTTTTCGAAGCTGTTGCCAGTGCAAGAGCCGCCAGTGCAGATGTTTTTTCATAATCCTTGTTATTATAATACTTAATCGCCTCGTGGGACAAAAGTGATCCTGCATTATAAAATGATTTTTGCTGTGAGATACTGTAGCCCACTTTATCTCCTGCTTCGACATTTTCAATCAACTCATACTCTGAATTGTAACAAACGAACACAAAATCAAAATCCATACCTGTTTTATTTATAATGTAACCATTTGTTCTGTCGAAATCATCATGTTCAAGCACAAAGCGGTCATTCTTATCACAGAGATTCTGTAATCTGTAAACTCCTGTATCGAATGCTGTTTGGGGATAGAAGCTGATTTTCATATTGTTTTTATTATCCTTCAGTGAACCACTGGTGTTACCGGTGACTGAAGTATCATATCCACTATTCAGAAGATTTCCACATACATAACTTTGTTTAGTAGTAATACTCCAATCTTTGGGTTCTGCAGCATACCCCATAATATATGTATTACTTATACCGGTTCCACAGTCTCTGATTTCCACAGATTTGACATTAAGTCCACGAACGCGGAGCGATATACTGAGAACTGCTATAAATGCAACGAAAACAAGAGAAACGATAGGGATGAAAATCCATATTTTTTCTCTGATTTTAAGGGATTTAAGTATCAGATACAGAATCGGGCCAACCAGAACAACATATGTGATTATTATGAGTGCAAGAGGCCATGTTCCTGTCTTGGCAGGCTTTTCCATATAACCCTGAACTTCCTCTATATCATATGTTGACATCATCACAGAATTATCAGAACCTTGTGATGAAGAATCCAAAAGAACCGAATTATATAATGCTTTGAAGGTTTCTCTTGTATCATC
Organism: Eubacterium sp.; assembly: GCA_024692605.1. Lineage (GTDB taxonomy): Bacteria > Bacillota > Clostridia > Lachnospirales > Lachnospiraceae > Eubacterium_Q. The sequence continues at coordinate 13,932 of JAILMQ010000032.1, read as the reverse complement.
TACAATTTCAGGAATATCCGAAATCGCAAGACTGGAAAGCAAAATGATTCCGGAATTATAATCCTTTCTCAACATGCAATCTATATTAGTGACAGTCGGATAATCAAGAAAATCAACTAATGCCATGGTAACGGACTTTGATGAAACTCCATAATAATCCATAGTCTCACCATCAATATAAGCATTGATCATATTTGAATCCAGACCCTTGATAGCTTTATCTGTATTGTAACCTGTACCCAACATGAGTATTCCACCACTTTCAACCCAGAGAGTGATCATATCAGAAGTTTCTTTTGGAAGCGTAGATGTATCGTAATCATCAATAACCAGAATTGTAAGCTGATCCAGCTTATCACCGATATTCTTATTATCAAGTTTTTCTATCTTTATGCCGGAAGACTGATTGGAAGAATCAAGTAAATCTCCTCCCAGATCAAGGAATGAAAGTTTATCAGGATTATCAGAAAGAACTCCCAGTAAGATATCATTTGAAACACCGGTAAATACATTTCTGAAGCTTTCTCTGAAAACTCTTTTCATATTTTTACTATAAACAAGAACAGTTACTCCATCTGTACGATAAACCGAATCGATAGGAATATTAACCGAGTAGCTCTTTGTTCCGCCTGCCGGAACGGATATGTCCACATCATAGCCACTCTGATTACTTGCTCCATTAACATATACACGTAGAATTCCGGAAAAATCCTTTCCGTTATTAGTTACATCAATATTAACAATATAAGCAAGACCACTTTTATCTACTGTTGAATTGACGCTTACCGAGAACTGTTCGGCAGCATTAGATACATTTCCCCCCATATATAAAAATGTAATAAGAATAATAAGAGTTAAGCTTATAAATACTTTAATCCTTCGCATTAATTTTCTCCATTTCAAGTCAATGATTATAACAGATTCAATTCTTGAAAACTGTTTTTTTCTGTGATAAAATCACCCACAGCGAGTAAAGCAGGTAATCGCTCCCGGTTTACCGGGTGAGGAAAGTCCGGGCTTCACAGGGCAGGATGCCGGATAACGTCCGGTTGAGGTGACTCACAGGAAAGTGCAACAGAAAGCATACCGCCATACTCCCGTAAGGGATAAGGGTAAGGGTGAAAAGGCGAGGTAAGAGCTCACCGCATGGCTGGTAACAGGCATGGCATTGTAAACCCCATCCGAAGCAAGACCAAGCAGAAGCGTTGACGCGGCCCGCCGAGCTTCAGGTAGGTTGCTAGAGCCCTGCAGTAATGCAGGGTCCAGATAGATGATTACCCCGGGGTGAATATCACCCTATGACATAACCCGGCTTATAGCTTTGCTCGCTTTTTTATATCTTGAAGCATCCCCCTCCGATAAACTCTCTAATCAAAGAATTCTGTGGTACGCTCTGTACATCAATCCCGATGAAATAGTCAAGGAATTTAAGAAGTCTTTTTGCTTCATAAAACTCTTCACTATCCTCAGAAACTCCGAACAAAAGTGGTTCGGCAAACTGTTTGATTGCCGATAATTCATATATAAGTGCTGAATTAAACATAACATCTGCCTGCTCCTGGAATGGGAAGATATTCTTTTCCTCTCCTCTTCTTACAGACTGCCACATACTGATGGTTCTCTCAGCTGTATTCCCCCTTGTTCTTGCATCACGAACAATTCTTCTGAGAAGTCTTGTATCAGTAGTTGAAATCCTGTTATGTTCATCTATATTCAGCTGTGTAAGTGCACTGGCATATATTTTAAAATTACTGTCCTTCGGAAGTGCCTCTGTAGAAAGAGGATTAAGGGCATGGATTCCCTCAACAACAAGAACATCCGAACTCTTTAACTGAATAGTCTTTCCATTAAAGATCTTCTTACCCTGAGTAAAGTCGAATTCAGGCATTTCCATTCTCCTGCCTTCAATCAGTCCCTTCATGGTTTCATTAAACAGGTCAAGATCCATGGCTCCTATACTTTCAAAATCATATTTTCCATTCTCATCCTTTGGAGTATCAACTCTTTCCTTAAAGAAGTTATCCATAGCAATAGGATAAGGAATCAGGCCATTTGCTCCAAGCTGAACAGAAAGTCTGTTGGAAAATGTAGTCTTTCCGGAAGAAGAAGGTCCGGCAATCAGTATTATCTTCTGATTTCCATCCACTATCTGCTGAGCGATCTCAGCTATCTGCTTCTCCATTATAGCTTCCTGTGCCAGGATAAGATGATTACCATAGCCCTTTACATAGAGATCATTTAGCTCACCTACGCAGTTTATATTAAGCTTTCTGCCCCAGTCCTCTGAATTCTTAAGAACTGTATATAGCTTCTTAAGTTCGTAAAACTTTTCAGGCATCTTAAGAGTAAATCTAAGAGGAATCTCCAGCACAAATCCATCATCATATTTCAGAAGATCGAACTTGGTAAGGCAGCCTGTTGTAGGAACCATATAACCATAATAATAATCTTCATAACCATCTAAACTATAAACATTGGTCTGGGAAGCTCTTCGATATTTTAGAAGCTTTGCTTTTCCATAAAGAGCTCTTCTGTTAAATACCTCTCGCATTTCCGTAGTAGAACAGACCTTCTTTTCTATTACAATATTAGCTTCCACCAGTTCAAGCATTCTTTCCTTGATCTTTGCAAGGATTTCCTCATTGATTTCCACATCGCCTTCATTGTTCAGCTTGCAGAAAAATCCATTACCGATGGAATACATTATCTCTATTGAATAATCACCCTCAGGCTTATTAAGAACATCCTTTGCCGCCTTCAGCATCAAAAGAAAAAGTCCTCTCTTATACATGTCAAAGCCAATAGGTGATGTCAGTGTCAGGAATTCAATATTAACAGTTCTTTCTTCTGACGGATCAGAGGTTATTTTTTTTCTGTCCCTCAGCTTCCAGGAAAGCTCACGAAGCCTGTCATCTACAAAAGCTGCTACATAATGCATCTCATCAGATGATGTATAATTCCTTAATATATCCAAAAGACTTGTCTGTTCAGGAATAGATGCTTCTTTTATTTCATCCCCAACGGTTATCTTTACTTTTAATTCCCCTTTATCCATTATATAACAACACCCCTTTATCTCATCATATCCAATACTTTACTCATTGTTTCCACTTCTTTTCTCAGCTCTGCCAATCGGTTTATGGTATTTTCATTTTGTGACTTCGACAGTCTGCAGAAAAGAGTTTCTCTTTTTTCTATCTCTTTTTCCAGATATTCCTTTAATACAGGCGATTTCTTTTCTATAAGCTTTTCGCCATAGTAAAGATCTGCCTCTGTTTTTTCTATAGATTTTCCCGGAGTCTCAAAGACAGCCTTAATGATAACGTAGTATTTGCCATCCTCCTTCAGCATGTCCTCTTCAACTATTTCAAATCCATTTTCACACAGGAATTTTCTTACCAGGAATATGTCAGATTGAGGAGAAAGAACCAGTTCATACCCATCTTCCATTTTATCCATACCTGCCTCAAGTATTGATAAAATAAGATGGCCTCCCATTCCGGTAATTATGGCAGCTTCTGTTTCCCCCTTCTCCAGCGCCTCAAATCCATCGGAAAGTCTGAGCTCAATCCTGTCTGAATATTCACTTGTATTCTTTTTCGCAGAATTAAGAGGCCCCTCAGCCACATCCAGAGCATATACTTTAGGACAGATTTCTCTTTCTATCAGATATGCGGACACCAGACCGTGATCACAGCCAATATCTGCCGTGACACGCCCCGGTGTTACTAAATCTGCTATCCTCTTCATTCTTTCCGATAGCACTATTTTCATTATTCAAGGAACTCCTTAAGCTTACGTGAACGGCTTGGATGTCTCAGTTTTCTAAGGGCTTTAGCCTCAATCTGTCTGATACGTTCACGAGTTACACTGAATTCTTTTCCTACTTCCTCAAGGGTTCTTGCCCTTCCATCATCAAGTCCGAAACGAAGTCTGAGGACCTTCTGCTCTCTATCTGTAAGAGTACCAAGAACATCCACCAGCTGTTCCTTAAGGATCATTGATGCTGCTGCCTCTGATGGTGCAGGAACATCATCATCAGGAAGGAAATCACCCAGGTGACTGTCTTCCTCTTCACCAATAGGAGTTTCAAGTGAAACAGGCTCCTGAGAGATCTTCTGAATCTCTCTTACTCTTTCTACAGGAATATCCATTTCCTCTGCAATCTCTTCAGGACTAGGCTCACGTCCAAGATCCTGAAGAAGCTGTCTTGATATTCTTGTCAGCTTATTTATAGTCTCAACCATATGAACAGGTATACGGATAGTTCTTGCCTGGTCAGCAATAGCTCTTGTAATAGCCTGTCTGATCCACCAGGTTGCATAGGTTGAGAACTTATATCCCTTTGTATAATCAAACTTTTCTACAGCCTTAATAAGACCCATATTTCCTTCCTGAATCAGATCAAGGAAAAGCATTCCACGTCCAACATATCTCTTTGCAATACTTACAACAAGACGAAGGTTTGCCTCAGCAAGCTGTTTCTTAGCTTCTTCATCTCCCTGTTCCATTCTCTGAGCAAGTTCGATTTCCTGATCAGCAGTAAGAAGCGGAACCTTACCTATCTCTTTAAGATACATTCTTACAGGATCCTCAAGACTTACGCCTTCCGGAACTGACATATCAATATGCTCAAGGTCAATCTCCTCTTCTTCAGAAAGATCGATCTTAAAGTCCTCATCATCAAGATCCGGGTCTTCATCCGAGAAATTAAGCACATCAACATTATTCTTTTCAAAGAATTCAAGTGCTTTTGCCATGTAATCAGGAGTAAGAAGTGACTGTGTGTCCTTAAGGGCATCAATGATATCATCATCCTGTACTGCACCTCTCTTCTTAGCTTCTGCAAGGAGAGCATTCAGCTTCTTTTCAAATATCTTTTCTCTCTCTGCATCAGTAAGATTATCCTCACTCTCAGCATTTGACTCATCAATTACAGTATCCTCAGCTTCGGCCTCATCCTCCATCTCTTCCAGGACAGATTTTTCAACAGCCTTAGCCTCTTCTGTAATCATTTCCTCTTCTTCAGCCTGTGCCTTTTTTCTTGGTTTCTTCGTAGCCATAATTCAACCTCTTTCATAAATTTATTCTTAGTTTATTTATAATACTCTTTTTTCTTGCAAGCTCGATGGCGTTTCCACCACCATTTTTGAGTTGCATGTCGAGATTATCTGTTTTAATCTTCTTGATAAGATCCGTCAATGCTTTTTCCATAACCGAAGGCGTTGTATCGAATTCAAATTCCTTCGTAAATACAGCACTGACCTTCTCCTGTGACTCAGCATCATTAAACATATTGAGAATCTTAGCAGGACTAACCTTGCCCTCCTCTTTATTCTGCCGGAACACTTCCTTTGCCACATCACCTATAACATCAGCGGTAAAATCCTCTTCTGTTATCACACCGGAAAGTTTATCAAAAAGATATGGTTCATTTACCATGAGAGTCAGCAGATATTTCTGATTTTCCTCCATGGGATTTTCTTCTTTTCTGGAATAGGTCTGCCTTCCCTCCACAGGAACTGTAACTTCTGTTTCACCTGCCATACCGGCGGAGGTAACCAGCTTCTTTAGCTCCTCTTTATTCAGGTAATACTTGCCTGAAACTGTATCTATGTAATTCGCCCTCTCTGTGGAATCAGGAATTCCTGCCAGAAGCTTTGCAGCCGCCTTCATAAAATCTGTCTTCTCTTCAGGATTGTTCAGATCATAATTAGCAACTATATTATCTATCTCAAATATCCTGCCTGTAAGCGCATTTCTGACCCTGTTTTCATATTCCTCAACCCCAAGGTTCTTGATGAATTCATCCGGATCCTTGTAAGGCTTAAGGTTTATTATCCTTTGAGACATATCATTATTACGAAGAATTCCTATGGCTCTCATGGCAGCCGTAACACCCGCTTCGTCGCTGTCATAGGCCAGATAAACATCCCTTGTATATCTTTTAATAAGATTGGCATGTCCTTCGGTAAATGCAGTTCCCAGGGAAGCAACAGCATTATCAATGCCTGCTTGATGCATGGAGATTACATCCATGTATCCCTCGCAAAGAATGATACCTTTTCTTTTACTGTGCCTTGCAATATTCATGGCAAACAGGGTTCTGTTCTTTATAAATACATCCGTTTCCTTTGTATTCAGGTACTTTGGCTTTGCATCTCCCAGAACTCGTCCACCAAAACCGATTATCTTACCGTTTATATCAGTGATGGGAACGATAACCCTGTTCCAGAACCTGTCCTTAGGTCCTTTTACCTCATCAAAATCCACAAGTCCGGCATCTCTCATTATGGTATCCGAGAAGCCCTTTGACTTCAGATATTTATAAAGGGCATCCCGGTAAATATCCGCATAACCCAGACCGAATTTATTAATGGTCTCATCGGTGAAGCCTCTGTTTTCTGTATAGTATTTATATCCCAGCTTCCCTCTCTCAGTCTTGGTCAGCAGAAAATGATAAAATGCAGCAGCACTTTTATTAACTTCAAAGATCATCTGCCGTTTGGACTGTCTCTTCTTATCCTCCTGGGACATCTCATTTTCAGGAAGAGTTATCCCGGCTCTTTTAGCCAGGTATTCTATAGCCTCAGGAAATGTAAAGTTTTCATATTTCATTATGAAGGTATACACATTTCCACCGGCTCCGCATCCAAAGCAGTGATACATCTGCTTTTCCCTGCTTACGGTAAAGGAAGGGGTTTTCTCTGTATGAAAGGGGCAACAGCATTTATAGGAATTGCCCGCTTTTTTTAATCCGGCATATTCAGAAATGACATCAACTATATCATTTCTGGAACGCACCTCTTCAACAATTTCATCTGAATAAAACATTTTACCCTCTTAATATTTACTCCAGGAATGGGGTATATATAAATTCTGGAATGTTTCTACAGCATAATTATCTGTCATTCCTGCTATGTAATCACAAACTATTACCGACTTATCCGCTCCATTATGGATAAATGTAACGAATTCCTCCGGCATCTCCTCCGGATTATCCATGAAGTACTCGTAAAGAATCCTTATTATCTCAAAGGCCTTACGTTCTTCTCTCTTAACCACAGGATTGGTATAGAGATTTTCAAACATATATTTTCTCAGGCTCATAAGAGCATTCCAGGACTCTTCAGACATTTTCACCCTTGGACTGCCTATGGAATTCTTAATCAGATCCGTTATCATTCTATCTATACGGTCTCTGGTGGAGTGCCCCAGTACATCTGTACACTCTCTGGGGAGCCCTTCCTCTGTAAGAACTCCGGCTCTTATTCCGTCATCTATATCATGATTTATATATCCAATCTTATCTGATATCCTTACTATGTCCCCCTCCAGGGTTGCAGGAGTCAGGCTTGTTTTATGATTCAGGATACCATCTCTGACCTCCCAGGTCAGATTAAGTCCTTCGCCGTCCTTCTCGAGAACCTCAACAACTCTGACGCCGTGGATATTATGAGCAAACTGCATTCCACTTACGCAGGACAAAGCCCTTTCTCCCACATGACCAAAGGGAGTATGTCCTATATCATGTGCCAGGGCTATGGCTTCTGTCAGATCATCGTTACAGCGAAGAGCCTTAGAGATAGTTCTGGCTATCTGAGAAACCTCCAGAGTATGGGTGAGGCGAGCTCTATAATGGTCCCCATAGGGAGCAAGAAATACCTGAGTCTTATGCTTAAGACGCCTGAAGGCCTTACTGTGAATAACCCTGTCTCTATCTCTCTGATAGGCAGTTCTTATATCACTTTCCACCTCAGAAACATCCCTTCCCCTGGATTCATCACTGAAGGCTGCAAACTCACTTAAAATCTCGTGTTCTCTTTTCTCAAATTCTTCTCTTATGGTCACTTTTCGGACTCCTTTTTATACGAAATGAAAAACGCGCACAAGATATTCTTATGCACGTTTATCAAAAATCCTTTTTTTATTTTAAAAAACTTTGAATTTTATTTAACTTTTGCTTTTTTAGCCTTTGACCAGGAAGAATAATACTTAACTTTTCCCACCTTTTTAAAGGTTCTTATTCTTACATAGTACTTTTTCTTTGATTTAAGCTTCTTTATTTTCTTATTTGTAATCTTAGCCTTATTTACTGTAATAGTTTTAGCCTTCTTCTTGAAATTCTTATCAGTACTGTACTGAATCTGGTATCCTGTAATTCCTTTTTTAATTCCGATCCATTTAACTGTTAAAGATTTCTTGGCAGGCTTCGCCTTAAGAAGCTTTGTTCCCTTAGGAATAACTGTAAAATCAGCACTTCCTGTACCTTTATAGCCATTCTTAAGTGTAATCACAACCTTATATGCTCCAACTGCCTTCGCTGCAGCCACTGCCTTGGTTCCACTCATATATGAAACACTGTATTTATCAGCAGAAAGAGCTGTTCCATCAGCCAAAACCTCTGAAATAACAGGTCTTATATCCTTACCTGTATAGGTTAGATTAGAAGAATTCAGTTTAACCACAACCTGATTAGCCACTATTTCTTTTGGAGTATCATCCTTTTTATCAGGTGTTTTTTCATCATCTTCTTTCGGGTCATCCTCCGGCACATCAGGTTCCGGATCTGCCTCATGCTTCTTCTTTGTATAATCATTTACAAAGCTTACTGCAGCCTGTGATGACTTGGTTATATTCACCTGCTTACTGGTATCTGCATCCGAGCCGTTAAAGATGTAATCAGAATCAAGGTCATCTGCTCCCAACTCACGAACAAAGTAGCTGCCTGTTGGCACATCATCAAATACATAGCTTCCATTATTGAAGTTTGAATAATAAACTCTTTCTACTGTTGAACCATCTTTAACAAGAACAAATTCCAGGTTCGCTTTATCACCATTTGGAAGCTCATCACCTGTAAATGTCTTAGAAACCTTAACACTTCCTTTATCCATTAAATAAAGATTGGTAAGATTCACCTGTGCGGTGTTTCCACTCTTAACAGTAGCTCTTCCGGTTGTAACACTTCTTGAATCAAGACTGTATCCATCAATAAGACCTGATGCATTAAGCTCCTTGATTTCATAGTCTCCTGCCTTAAGACCGGAAACTACATATTCACCTCTATTGAAGGAACTAAAGTTTATTTCATTCTTATAATTTTCAGGACCTGTGATCTGAATCTTAAGATTATTCAGCTGACTGGTCTCAGGAGCATCATAGACTACACTGATCTTAAGATTGCCCAATGTATTAGTATATCTATTATCAAATGTAACTTCTGTAACACCATTCTTTGAAACAGTAACTGTTTTTGATATCACTACATCACTTTCCAGAGCATAGTTACTAATATATGAACCGGCATTGGGTTCAGATACGGTATATGTTCCAACAGGTACATCTTCTATTGTTATTACGCCACTGGCGTCAGCCGTACCATATGTTGCAGAGGCTGTAAAATCATTTCCGGTTACAGAGAATGTTAAACTATTCCAGTTAACACCTGCAGGTTGTCCGCTAAAGCTTGGCTTAATCTTAATAGTTCCTGTATCCGGCTGGTTTTGCATATATCCATTATATAATTCCGCATATCCCGACCTATTTACACCAAGTTCAACCGTCCTGGAGGTTTCACTATCAGGTGTAAGAGAGTAACCACTCAGAATTGTTTCAGCATTTTCTTCTTTTACTGTATAAGTTCCTGCATTAAGACCGCTAATAATATAACATCCATCAGTAAAATCACTGAAATAAAGTGTCTTGCTATATCCATTTGGTCCTGTAATAAGATATTTCAGGCCCATCATCTGTGAAGGTGTTACACCTTCAAAGGACTGATAAATAAAGAGTTTTGATGGTTTTGCCTTATAGTTATTTTCAAAATCTACAGCAACTCCTGTCTTTGTAACCTGAGCATTTTTACTTGTAGGAATGTTCTGGCCCTCATAATCATCTGAAAGATATGTAGCATCACCCTGAGTTACCTTATAATTTCCTGTAGGAACTCCTGTTACAGTATAGGAACCGTTATTAAAATTCTTATAATATACAGTGGTATTGTAATTATCAGGGCCTGTAATATTATATGAAACTCCCGACTTGTCTACATTTGACGGAAGTCCGTTAAATGTAGATTTAATTGTAAGATTTCCCGTATCACGAACATAGGTTCCACTTAGATTAATTGTTGAAGTTTTATAAACTTCAACAGTTGCAGAAGCACTGGAGGTACCTGCTGTTCTTGTATATCCGGTGAAGGCATCATCTGCATTTGTAATGCTGACAGAATAGTTACCTGCCAGAACATCCTGAAGTGTATATGTTCCATTGGTAAATGAACTATATTTAATGTTATTTTTGTAATTGTTCGGTCCTGTTATACTAAATGTAAGATTAGAGAAATCCATAGTTGAAGGATTTCCGGCATACTTTATCTCAAGGTTTCCTGTAGTACCGGGCTTTGTATATCTGCTGGTACTTGTATAGGATGCTGTCTGTCCGGAATAATTTGTATAAATAAGAGTTCCTGAGCTTGCACCTGAAGCACTTACAAGTTCGTAATTAGCCTGTGGTACCTCATCTAAACTAAAGCTTGTAGGAGTACCTGTAGAATTGTTTGTAGGAATACCGTATATTGTTACTGCTTTATCCTTTTCTACACGAAGGTTCAGATTTGCCACATATGCTTTGTCATCCCTTGAATATTCAAAGGTTGTAGAATATGCTCCATCTGAAGTTTTTAATACTCTTCCCGGAAGAAATGGGCCTGAAAGATAGCTTAGTATTTTGACATTATATTCAAAGCTGGCTCCTGCAGGGAACGGATCACCATTACTGTCCTGCTTTTTTAAAATAGTTACACTTCCGCAAAGGTAATCGAACTTTACTGTAATATCATTATATCCATCAACTCCTGCATATCCACTAACCTTGTTACCGCTGGAGCTTTTTCTGAAAAATGGATTAACATATAGAGAATGAGTACTGGGATCCTCATAATCAGGAACCACGCAGGATTCAACTGATATCTGATTACCAGAAGTTACGCCTGTTATCTTTAATCTTTGCTTTGGATAAGCCTTAAGGATTACACTATTTGACATCTGTATAGTGTCTGCATTCAGATTCTTCATACCTGTTGTTTCTGAAGAAACATGAATTGGTCCGCTAAATCCTCTGGCTGTAAGTTTAACCTGCAATTCCTGAGTCTGATCCTCATCTGCAATATAAACATTTGAAGACATTCCGGCTGTAATAAATATTTCTGTATTATCAGCCGCATTTACCTTTCCGGCTCCGAGAAAATCACAAAAAAACATAGATATCATCATAGCCATTGCTAAAACAACAGAAATGATTCTTCTATGTTTTAATCTCTTCTCTCGGCAAAACAATAAGTGCTCATCCATTTTCAATACCTCATCTTATGTTTTTGCCCCAAATGTCAAATAAATACTTTTACCCCCGGGTCCTTTCAGACCCAAGGGTAATTATCACATTTATAATAAACTATGTCAATCAGAAAAAATATCTTTTTAATTCATAAAAGTGAAATCGTCTTTATCATCGCCCATTACATATTTTTGCTGCTTATTTATGGTCTTTACATATGATGCAGGAACAGATAATTTCTTATATGTAATTACTCTTTTTGTTATCATAGTTTCTTTTTCTGATTCCCGTGTTCTGGTTACAACAGTAACATTTCCGTTACTGTCTTTCTCATAGTCATAATTATATATTTCTTTATTATAGATTAACTTCTTCAGCGTACCATCGGCATTATAGCTCATCTTTTTTGTGCCAAAAGCCTTGTTAGAAAACTTTGTGACCTGATTCTTCTTATTATAGCTATACTTAAAGCTTCCAAAGCCTTCAAAATTAGTCATTGTTTCTTTATATGATTTCAAACGTCCTTTAGAATCATAAGTATACTTTCTCAAAAAGAAGCTTCCGTCATAGGTCTGCTTATATTGAGACACCTTTCCCTTACGATAGGTATATTTTCCCTTTTGATTACCTATTTTGTCAGAAACAAGCTTGCTACCTTTGTATTTATAGGTTGTTTTATCATTACCCTTGGTACTCTTTTGGTTGTGAACAGTGATCAGACCTTTTTTATTATAACTGTATGTGTCTGTCTGATAATACTTAAAATCAGAATCTTTTAAGTCTTTTACAGATTTTTTATTCTCTGATTTATCTTTGTAGTACTCCTCAAACCTGTAATATTTTACAGATTTGATTACATAAATAGTTTTCTTTGAAGCAGCTTCAACCTTAACTGTGTTGATATTAAGGGATGAAATGAATAAAACTACCGCCAGCAGAACTGAAAAGAATTTCATTGATTTGTTTTTTACATTCATAAGAATAACCCTCCCTTTAATAAGTTAACCATGACTGCGCAAAACTGAATACCCCTGTATTACTTTCGATAATAGTACGCTGTTGTTTTTCTATAGCCTTTTTATTAGCCTTAGGAACTTTTATTTTCTTATAGGTAATTTTATAATCATTCCTTTTAACTAGTCTTCCCTTTTTGTAGGTGTTTTTTAATGTTGTGGTTTCTTCTGTAGTCTCCTCAGAATCATATCCTATATTGCTGTGATTTTTATGATATACAGAATTTACATAGCCCTTTTTATCGTATGTATATTCATAGGTTGATACCCATGCCGGACCATCTCCACCCATATAGTTCTTCCTTATCCAGGACTGAGTTTTCCCTTTACTGTCATACTTATACTCATCAGTAAATACACCATTCGTCTGTTCTCTATATGAGGTCCACTTATTCCTTTTGTTATATTTAAACGAATAGTATTCTTTTATGTAATTTTCATCCCAATCAAGAACACCTTCACTTGGATTTTTAGCCCTACTACCTATCTCTTTTATTCTTCCCTTTTTATCACGAGATACTTTAAACTCCGCCTCATACGTAGTACCCTTTTGTTTTTGGGTTATTTTTGCCACTTGTTTTTTCTTATAAGAATATTCGTTTATAAAATATTTGTTACTGCTTTTAGATACTAAACCATTCTTATTATAATTAAACTTTATCTGTAAATTAGTATCCTTTTTTGATGTGATTTTAGTTACAACATAAACTGTTACCTTAGCTGATGCAGCTTCCGTGTCGATTTTAATAGCAAATCCGGATAATACTATGCATATAGACAAAATAGCTGCCATCAGACGTTCTTTAAACCTTTTTGTATTACTATTAATATTATTAATCATTTTGTTTTGCTCCTTTTTACATTTTATGATTCTTGTGTTTCAAGCTTGGCATAAAACTTCATAAGAAAGATAGAACATACATAAGCTAACATCGCTGTAAGAATAAGTCCCCAGAGATACCATGTATATATCAGAAACTTAGGTCTCAGATAATATATCATTACAGGGAAAATCCATATAAAAAACATTCTGAACCAGGTACCAAGATTTGCCACTGCATAAACAAGTGAATTTCTAAATAAGTTACATGTAGTAATACTGTATCTGGCAACGCAAGGAAACTGACGAGGAATTGCACATCCAGCTCATATAAACTAAAAGCCAAGAACACGAAATAAAAGCCTTGCAGCCTGATTATTATTATTTAATACATAATAATACTGCAGATACATCAGATAAATGTATACTAGATCAATTACCCAAATAATGGTACTCTGCTTGAAATTAGCCTTAAATGCATTAAAATAGTCCTCTTTTACAGAAGCTTTCTCCTTATTATTTACCATTTTATTTGTTACCGAATAAAGCGCAGTAAATGAAGCACCTATAGTAACAATCGGAATGCTGGTTAAAAGGAAAAAAATATTCAGAAAGAAAAGATCACCCAGTTTATCAATAGATATGAAAAATCGCTGCGATCTGGTGGGTTTCTCAATCTTCTCCTCCTCACCATAATTCACTTCTTTTTTCTTTTCTACTGAATCAAGTTCTTCTGCCATTCTATCTTCCGTACTCATCCTA
>JAILMQ010000234.1 GCA_024692605.1 Eubacterium sp. | reverse complement strand
AATATTGATGACGATCATGATGAGTTTAGTTATGACCCATATATGAATGAAATGGTTAGTCAGACAGGAATGAATACTCTTCAGTTATCGGATAAATTAGTTTCTATTGGTGATAGAGCTTTCCATGGACAGTGCAATCTTAGTACAATATGTCTTACTAATGAAGATGTAACTGATAATATAGACAATGCCAAGTTTGCTGATACACTTGTGGGTATAGGTGAAGAAGCTTTTATGTATTGTTCATATGAAACTGATGAAGAAATTGAAGGTACAGATGAGTCGCTTTATACCTACTATGGACTTAAGAATGTTGTACTTCCTGATAAAATGTCTGAGTTAGGCAATAGTGCTTTCAGATATGATTATTCGCTTCAGTCAGTTCACCTTCCGATAAAAGGTCTTAGAACAATTCCGGAAAACTGTTTTAGCGGATGTGGTTTCATTGAAGAAAAACCTCAGTATACTGACTTTGATGAAGATGGACGAGTTGAAGAAGCCCCAAATCCAGGAAAGTATCATGGATTAACAACAATTAATCTTGATGAAATGGAAAATCTTTTATATATAAAGGAAGATGCATTTTTGAGAAATTATTGCCTTAGCGCTGCTCTTCCTGACAGTCTTCGTGCTATAGGTGACGAAGCATTTTATCAGGTATATAACACCAATAGTCTCGATTTTGGTACAGAAATCATTTATATAGGTGAGGAAGCATTTTCTAATACCGGTATATTGGATGAGAACATTGATGGCGACTATATTTTTATGGTGGCCGACTTCACAAATAGTGGATTGTCCAATGGAAAGAATGGTTTGCAGGATGTGAACTTCGCTATTGCTGCAAATCTTGGAAAAGAAAGTGCTAAAACTCCGGATGAAAAGTGGTTTGATTATGGAATAGACGATGAGGCGTTTTATCGTTCACCTATAAAAGAACTTGATACTTTATCAAGTACTGCTATACCAGAAGTTTCATATGGGGCATTTAGTGATTGTTATAATCTTACGATTGCATTATGTCCGGATACAGTGGAAGCCATAAAGGGAAAAGCTTTTGTAAATTGTCGAAAGCTTGAACAGGTAACCTTCCCGGTTTATGCAACCCTTACTCAAAACATGATAAATAAGGAGTGTAAGAAGGTAACACTTATTCCTAACCTCGGAAGATATAGAGGAAAGATATTTACAGTACCAATGGGACAGAGGATTGCTCTTCCTTCTAATTCCTTTAGAAATCGTGTAAATATGAAAATATCTCAGAGGGTTTACGGAGAAAGTGAGGTTCCTCAGACAGATCTAAAACCGGAAGAAAGAATATTTGAAATTGTTAATGGAGAAAAGGTTGCCCTTGACATAATAGGCTCTGACGCTGAATTTGTAGGTACAGAAGGTAATCCTGGTGCTTATGCAATAGTATCGGCTTATGTTCAGTTTGAAGAAAAAACTATTAATATGAGTATTGAGTATCCTCTTGATATAAAGGCTGTTCCCGCTGAATCAGTCAGATTCGAAGAAAAACTCTTTGAGATGTCAAGTGGAACTCCGGGACATGTAGTAGAAAGTGGACGCCCTAACGTTCCTGATACACTTTATATTAATGGTGATTATGTTGGAAGAAAGCTTACACTTGTAGCAGCAGTGGATCCTAGACTTCCTGAAGAAGCAGAAGGCCATGTTACAGAGAATGTTAACTGGACAGAAGAGACTGAAGCACTGAAAAAGGTAAGACAGTGGCTGGTTGATGAAGACGGTGACGAGATAGAAGATACAAACAAAGATGGAGTAGTAGATGAAAAGGATGTAAAGGGAAGAGTTCTTTACAGTGCTGCTCAGTATGAAATCAAGAAGGCTCTTCCGGCTCAGGAAATTGAAGCTTGGGTAGGACCTAATAAAGAAAATGCTGAAATTAATAAGATTGCTGTAAGTATCTGTAATCCAATTGATGATATTGTATACTACATGGATTCAGTTGGAATTGAAGAGTCTAAGAGAATAAGTTATTTTGAAATGCCTGAGGCGCCTAATCCGGAAAGTGATACACCTAGCGGTACTACTGAAGTTATTAAATATTCATATGAATATGACGAAGATGGAGATGCCACAGACAGAACAGATAATCTTATAGTTTATACAAAGAATAACCTTAATGAGCAAAATCTTCCTATAATCAGCATAGTTTCAAATGATCCTTCCAAGGGAGAACTGGAGATAATGGCTCTTCGTGAAGGCGAAGCAGATGTTTATCTTGAGTCAGCTACTAAGTCAGAACGTGAGGACTTCTCTATCAGAGTAAAGAAACCTGCAGATGGAGTGGCTCCGGTTGTCGTTAGTATTGAATCAGAAACTGTAGACGAAGACGGTAATCCTGAATACATCGATGGTAAAGGTAATGGTTTTGTATATCAGAATCAGACATCCAGATTCAAAGCTGTTTGTCTTCCTAAGTATGCTACACAATCAGTTGATTGGAGCCTTGATGATAACGATGGAGTAATGACTTTATCAAATGATAATGGAATAGCTGTTGTGAAAGGTCTTCTTCTTGATTACGATTATCTGATTGGAAAGACAACTGTTACAAGTGGAAGTGAAAAGGCTGAATTAAAAATAAATGTAATAGAGATGTCAGAAGGAATTGAGTTCCTTCAGAATGAGCTGAGTATTGAAGCCGGTGACAAAGATTATATTGATATAGTCAGCTCAAGAGATGAAAAGGAAGGACTTTTAAGACTTCCTGTTGAAAGTAAGGATATAGTTACATTTACTGTAGAAGATTCAAATATTGCAAAAGTTTCAACCAGCAGAGATGGTGTTTACGGAAAATCTGCTTCTACTCAGGATACTATATACTTTACGGGAATTAAGAATGGTTCTACTGTTCTGACAGCAAGTACCAAGAATGGTTCGACCTCACAGATAACAATTAATGTAGTTGAAAAACCTATTACAGATATACGTTTTGATACAGAGGATATTACACTTTATGAAGGAGAAAGCAGAGCTAATACTGCTACAATAGTTCCTGCTGATTCTACAGAAAAGATAGTTTATAGCAGTAATGATCCTAGCATTGCAACGGTTGATCCTTCAACAGGAAAAGTAACTGCTGTAGCAGCGGGAGAAACTAGAATTTATGCTGAAGGTGTTCTTAGTGGTGAAGATGATTATTATTATGTAACAGTAACCAAGAAGGCAACTAGTTTGTTATTCAATAAGGACAAGGATGCAGTTTACAAAGATGAAATTCATTCAATTAGTATTACAACAGAAGAAGATGCGGATGAAGGACTTATCATAGCACCGGAAGATAGTCACGAAGAGGTTACATTTACCGTTAAAGATCCTACTATTATTCAGGTTAGTGCAACTGATGATGAGGGAACTTATGGAAGGTCATGTGTTTCAACTAAGAAGTGTTACTATAAGGGACTTAAGACCGGTGAAACTACAATTGAATGTGTGACAGCAAGTGGACTTAAAGCTATCTACACAGTAAGAGTTATTGGAATTAAGATAGAAGAACTTGCGTTCGCTAAGGAAACATACACAGTTATGGCTGGTTCTACAGTTGCAACAAAGGTTACTAAGACTCCTTCTACATCTGATGAATTAGTTGAATATATAAGTGATGATCCTTCTATTGCCAAGGTTGATGCAAATGGTGTGATCACGGGTGTAAAGGTTGGTGAAACAGAAATTACAGCTAAGAGTGTACCTGGTGGTGAAAAGGCTTATTGTAAGGTTGTTGTAACCAAGAAGGTTAATCCTGGAGATCCTGGTTCAACAGCAGTTTCAGGAGATGCTAAGGTTAGAGTTAATAGTGATGGTAAGTCTGCAACCTATGAAGGTTCAGTAGTGGCAGCAGGTGCTGTAACAATTCCTGCAACAGTAAGTGTTGGCGGTAAGACAATTCCTGTAACATCTATTAAGCCTGGTGCATTCAAGGGTAATACAAAGATTACTAAGGTTGTTATAGGCGCTAATGTTACAACCATTGGTGCAAATGCATTTGACGGATGTACAAAGCTTAAGACTGTTACAATTGGAGCTAAAGTTACTACAATTGGAAACTTTGCATTCAAAAATTGTAAGTCACTTACTAAGATAGTTATTCCTAAGAGTGTAAAAACTATTGGTAAGCAGGCCTTTGCCGGATGTTCAAAACTGAAGCTTGTAACATTCAAGACTACAAAGCTTAAGAAGGTCGGAGCTAAGGCATTTAAGACAATCAAGAAGGGTGCTAAGTTTAAGTGTCCAAAGAAGAAGCTTAAAGCTTACAAGAAGATGCTTAAGAAGTCTGGTCTTCCAAAGAAGGCAAAAGTTACAAAATAGTATATTGTGACTTATATACTAAGAAGTATTATAGGACAGGGGCTTGCTCCCTGTCCTATTTTGTGATAGTCTACTGCTATTGATATAAATAAACTAAAGGAAGAGATGAGTTTATGATACTTTATATTGATCCCGGAACCGGGAGTATGCTTTTTACAATATTACTTGGTGTGTTAGGTGCTGCATTTTATTTTCTTAGAAACTTCTTTATGAAGTTTAAAATGTGGATTTCAGGAGGAAAAGATGCAGGCGGAGACTCTGACAAACAAGATATAGTTATTTTTTCTGATCATAAAAGATACTGGAATGTTTTTGAACCTATCTGTGATGAATTTGAAAAAAGAGGACAGAAGGTTATTTTCATGACAGCTTCTGAGGATGATCCTGCCCTTAGTAAGAAATATGAAAATATAGAG
Source organism: Eubacterium sp. (assembly GCA_024692605.1). Taxonomy (GTDB): domain Bacteria; phylum Bacillota; class Clostridia; order Lachnospirales; family Lachnospiraceae; genus Eubacterium_Q. The sequence goes on along the minus strand of JAILMQ010000234.1, from coordinate 30,610 downwards.
TGCATGTATATAGGTGAGGGTAATAAAGCCTTTGCCAAACTTAATAACCTTAACGCAAAGGTTGTATTATCTACAACACCTAGTCTGGATGTTTTCCAGTGGAAGCGTTCAAGAGATGTGGAATACTATATACATATTCCTCATGCCTCCAGTGATATTATTCTATATAGAATGTTTGGAATAGACTATTATGATGCGATTCTATTATCCGGTAAGTATCAGATAAAGCAGATCAGAGATATTGAGAAGCTTAGAAATCTTCCAGAGAAAGAACTGGAAATCGTTGGTATTCCTTATATGGATGAGATGAAGAAGAGGCTTGATAAGGAGCTGGCGGCTAAAAAAGAGTCTGGTTCTTCTGAAAAGAAAAAGCCTACCGTACTTCTTGCTCCGTCCTGGGGTAAAAGTGGTATATTATCCAAGTATGGTGCAAAGTTTATTGAACTGCTCATTGATACAGGATATAACATTATCGTAAGACCACATCCACAGTCTTATACTTCAGAAAAGGATATGATGGATGAGCTTATGAGTAAGTTCCCTGAAAACGACAATTTCAAATGGGATAGAGAAAGTGATAACTTTAATTCCCTTATGAATTCTGATATTCTTATTTCTGATTTTTCAGGTGTAATCTTCGATTATACCCTTGTATTTAATAAACCTGTTATATATACAGATACTGAGTTTGATAAATCTCCATATGATGCCTGCTGGGTGGATGACGAACTCTGGACCTTTAAGATTCTTCCTGAAATAGGTCAGGTTCTGAATGAAGATAACTTTGAGGATATAAAGACAATAATTGATAATACAATCAGTAGTGAAAAGTTTAGCAAAGGTCGTGAACAGGCGAGAAATGAGACCTGGTGTCATATGGGTGAAGGAACTGTAAGAACAGTTGATTATGTAATGAAAAAGCTGGAAACTCTTAATGAAAAAGTAGAAGATGCAGAGTTACAGTTGAATTAGTGGAATTAAAGATACAAAAGCTAAAAGAAGAGTGTTTTCACATAAAGGAAAAGGCTCTTCTTTTTGTTTATTGACATCGTTGTTCAATGTTTTATAATATTCTATATGAGTTGAACAAAATACAATAATCTTTTGAATAAAGATAAATATTATATAGGTTAAGTATGAGGACGATATGATAAACAAAAATCAATTTAATGTTTTATTTAGTCTTTTAAAAATTAAAAATGAATCCATTACCCAAAGGAAAATTGCTGAAGCGACTGACTTTTCATTGGGTAAGGTCAATTCAGTCCTTAATGAATTAAAGGAAGAGAGGCTTATTAATCAGGATTACAGGCTCACCGAAGAGGGCTTAAATGCTCTGAAACCATATAAAGTAAAAAATGCTGTCATTATGGCAGCAGGCATGAGCACTAGGTTTGCACCTCTTTCCTTTGAAAATCCCAAAGCTTTAATTAATGTTCGGGGAGAAAAACTTATTGAAAGGGAGATAAACCAGCTTCATGATGCAGGAATAAATGACATTACTGTTGTTGTAGGTTATATGCAGGATAAACTTTTTTATCTGGCAGAAAAATATGGTGTAAAAATTGTAATCAACGAAGATTATTTTCGTTATAACAATACCTCAACGTTAATAAGAGTATTAGACCAGCTCGACAATACATATATATGTTCCTCTGATAATTATTTTACAGAAAATGTTTTTGAACCATATGTCTATAGAGCGTATTATTCCGCACAATACTGTGATGGAGAAACGGATGAATATCTTCTTGTAACAGATAATTCTGATAAGATTACAGATGTTTTATATGGAGGAAGGGACTCCTGGTATATGATAGGTCATGCATATTTTGATCGCGCATTTTCCGGGGTATTCAAAAGATTATTAAAAGCTGAGTATCATCTTGCTGAAGTAAAAGAAAATCTGTGGGAGAACTTTCTAAAGGCTCATCTGGGTGAACTGGATATTTATATAAGAAAATATAAAGATGGGGTGATTTACGAGTTTGATTCTCTCGATGAACTGAGACAGTTTGATGAAAACTATATATCCAATATTAACTCAACCATAATGGATAATATATGTAAGGTTTTAAAATGTGATAAAAAGGATATACATAGGATAGAACCGATTAAAAATGGACTTACTAATTCCTCCTTTTCCTTCCTGGTAAAGGATAAAAAATACGTATACAGACATCCGGGAGCAGGAACAGAAAATTATATTAACAGAGAAAGTGAAGCGAGTTCCATGCATATTGCCAAGTCGCTTGGACTGGATGATACATTTATCTATATAGATTCTGAAAAGGGCTGGAAGATATCTGAATTTGTAGAAGATGCAAGAACACTGGATTATCATAATGACAAGGAAGTTGATACTGCACTTGATATGGTAAGAAAGCTGCATAACTGTGGGGAAGATACGGGATTTAAGTTTGATATTTTTACTGAGATTAATAATTTCTATGAAAGACTTCCTCAGAGCAGAAAAACTGAGGAACTGACCCAAATGCTATCAGATATTCATAAGCTTAAGGATTATCTTGATGCTGATAATGTAAGCCCGTGTTTATGTCATTCGGATTGCTACGATCCCAACTTCCTTATAGATAAATCCGGAAAGATGTATCTTATAGATTGGGAATACAGCGGAATGGCTGATCCGGCAAGTGATTTGGGTACATTTATCGCCTGTTCGGATTATACATATGATGAGGCTAAGGATATTATAAAAAGATATCTGCGTCATGAACCGGAAAGTGGAGAACTGGCTCATTATGTGGGCTATGTTGCTGTATTATCTTTCTATTGGTATATCTGGTCAATATATCAGGATACAGTAGGTAATCCGGTGGGAGAGTGGCAGTATTTATGGTATAAGAGTTCATTAGATTATACAATGATTGGTCTTGAAATGTATAACTAATGACTTAAATATAAATAAGTATTAAGGAGAAGTATAATGAGTGAAGAAAATATTGAGGTGCTTATACAGGAAGAGACGTCTAAACGTCTTAATGAGATGAGTGATCCATCATACGAATTCCCGAAGAAGATTGGGAAGGGAGATGTTATTGGTATTGTAGTGGGTGTTGTTATCTCACTGGTTTTAATAGTTTTATGTATGGTGGGGGTAATTAACTGATGAGTGCACATTCTGATTATATCAAACAGGAAACAATAACCGGTGCTGTGCCGATGCTGAAAAAGGACAGACAGTATTCTTTTATTGATCTGTTCCTTGCCACAAGTGGTTTTTCAATAGCAACATGGTGTTACACCCAGGGAGCATATGTTGCACAGTATCTCAGCTTTAAACAGATGCTTATCAATATATTCTGTTTTAATATTGTATGGATACTTATAGAGTGTATCCCTATTCTTTTTGCAGTGAGATATGGTATCGATCTATGGATATGGCTTAGATCTGTTCTGGGCATTAAGGGTGTTGCCATATTTGCAACCGTCATAAGTATGGCGAATTTTGGATGGTATGCAGTAGATTCACAGCTTTTTGCATCCTCCATGATCAACCTTCTCGGAGGCTTCGGAATAGCATTAAATCCCAGTATATGGAAACCGGTTTTGGGTGTCTTATGTGTTATTCTTGGAACGCTTATTGCTTTAGGTGGACCTGAAGTTATAAAGTGGACAAACCGTTTTCTGGTTACAGCACTTCTGGCAGTAGGTATCATAATCGTTATTATCTGCTTTACTTCTGTTCCTATTGGGGATATCAATAAAGTCGTTCCTGATGATTCATTATATAGCAGTCCTTTAGGTCGTTTTATGCTTTCTGCAGAAGGAAATGTAGCATTTGCATTTTCCTGGTCTACCCAGGCACTTGTTATGCCTAGACTTGCAAAGACAGAAAGAAGTGGTTACTGGGCTACATCACTTGCATATGGAGTAGTAGCACCATTCTTTGTTGCGGCAGGTGGTGTTATGGCGCTGGCAATGTTTGTTAAGTATGGATATTATGAATCAGATCCAACAACTATGCTTGCAAAACTTGCCGGTCCCGGATTCTCACTTCTCAGTCTGCTTCTTGTTGCATTTGCTAATATTGGTACGCAGGGTACAGGTTCATATGTAAACTGCATGATAGTAAAGGGAGGACTTCCGAATATCAGATATAAGACGCTTGTTATTATAGCCATGTTTTATGTAAGTGCTCTTACAGTATGGGGCTGGGTAATGGATAACTTCGGTTCCTTTATCTCTTGTGCGGCTTATATCCAGGGACCTATAATTGGTATGACGGTGGTGGATTATCTGATAGTAAAGAAGAGGAAGATATCTCTTAGAGGTTTATACTACCTTGATGATCATGATGAATATAAGTTTAATAATGGATTTAATTTTGTTGGATTAGGATGTATGCTGATTGCATTTGTTCTCGGAATACTTTTTGTATACAATCCTGTAAACGGAGCTATAAAGAGTAATATTTTTATGGTTACAACCGGAAGTGGATTTACAGCAATATCTGGTGGACTGCTTTACTGGCTGGCAAGTCTTACTCCTCTTAAGAAGTATATGCTCAGGGACAGAAACAGTCTGGATATAGTGTAAATTTGTGGGTTATTGGATAGTTTTTCAATATTATATAAAAGAGCGGTTTTCTATTGTGAAAATCGCTCTTTTTTGGTATTATGTTGGTATCTGTGATTTACTTCTGATTCGCAGTGTGAAACTATGTAATCTAACGATGAATTATGATAGAAAAATAGGAGTGATTTTATTATGGCTGATAATATCAAGGAGAATATTTTCGTTATTCAGAGTGATGAGGGAGAGGGCATTATCCAGTTAGCGGATTATGTTGTTACCAGTATAGTTGCTCTGGCTGTTACTGAGGTTGATGGAGTGTCTAAGCTTACCGGCGATATTACCAGAGATCTTATCGCCATGCTGGGAAAGAAGAGTCTTTCAAAGGGCATAAGAGTGGTCTATGATGAGAATAAGCTTAGAGTTGCTGTATCTGTTGAGATAAAGTACGGCTACAATATCGTGGATGTTTCAACATCTATTCAGAAGAAGGTAAAGCAGTCACTTTATACAATGACAGGTCTGGAATGTGACGTTGTAAATGTAAGAGTATCCGGAATAGATTTTTCAGAATAAAAGAAACGTCATGAATCACATTTCCAAGTAGACAGGAGTAAAAAAGATGACCAGACATGAATTAAGAGAAGTTATTTTTAAAAGAATATTTCAGCTGCCCTTTCAAGGGGAAGAGGTGCCTCAGATAGATATTACTGAGGACTATAAGGTTAAGGAAGATGATCTTCTTTATATCAATGATAAAGTTGAAGCCATAATAGAAAAACTTGATACGATTGATGAATCCATAGAAAAAAACAGTAACGGATGGAAAACCACCCGAATGGGTAAGGCGGAGCTTGCAATCCTGAGAGTTGCTGTTTATGAGATCAAATACGACGATGATATTCCCGACAAGGTGGCAGTCAATGAGGCTGTTGAACTTGCGAAGGAATACTGCGACGAAAAGTCTGCACCATTTATAAATGGTGTTTTATCCGGGGTTATTGCACAGTGAAATATTATACAGTCGGACAGGTAAATACATATATTAAAAACCTAATATCCAATGATTACTTCCTGAAGAACATTGTTATAAAAGGGGAAGTATCAAACTGCAAATACCATAGCATGGGCCACATCTATTTCTCCCTTAAGGACGAAACAGGTTCCATGCCTTGTGTTATGTTTAAGGGAAATGTATCTACCGGCCTAAAGTTTCGCCTGGAGGATGGCCAGTCGGTTTTCGTTCAGGGAAGCGTAAGTGTATATGAGCGAGATGGAAGATATCAGCTGTATGCCAGAAAGATAGCACCTGACGAGGACACCAAGGGAAAGCTTTTTGCTGAATATGAAAAGCTTAAAGCCAGACTTTATGAAGAAGGACTTTTTGATTTTGAGGTAAAGAAGGAGATTCCTAAATTCCCCAAGGCAGTGGGAATAGTTACTGCCCAGACGGGAGCTGCTATCCAGGATATTATGAATATCGCAAAGCGCCGTAATCCATATGTACAGCTTTATCTGTACCCTGCAAAGGTTCAGGGGGATGGAGCGGCTGCCACCATAGCAAAGGGTATCGAGACTCTGGATAAGATGGATCTGGATACCATCATAATCGGCCGAGGTGGTGGATCCATCGAAGACCTGTGGGCCTTCAATGAGGAGATAGTTGCCCGTGCCATATATGCCGCAAAGACACCTATTATATCCGGAACTGGACATGAGGTGGACAACACTATAGCTGATTACGTGGCAGACCTCAGGGCACCCACACCTTCAGCTGCTGCAGAGCTTGCCATACCTGATGTCATGACTGCAGTAAGGAATATAAGAAATGAGAGACAGAGTCTCCACAGAAATATAAATGCAGTTCTGCAGAGTAAGAAGCTGGAGCTTCAGAAAAAGCAGAATATGCTAGAAAGACTTAGTCCTGAAAAAACTCTTAGGGACAGACAGCAGTATCTGGCAAGTCTTACGGACTCGCTTCATCACTCTATGGATAATAAGTTTAAGAATTATCTGAGACGTTACGAAGTAGGTGTTGCCAGGCTCGACGGACTTTCTCCAACGGCTAAGCTAAGAGGTGGTTTCGGATATCTGGAAACAGGAAATAAGCCACTGGAATCTGTTAAGCAGATAAAGAAGGGTGATACAGTCAGTCTTACAATCCATGATGGTACTGTTATTTCAGAAGTGAAAAGTATTGAATAATGAGTATTGAATAATAAGTTTTGAATAATAAGTTTTGAATAATGAGGTTTACATAATATGCCAAGTAAAAAGGAAACAAAAGCCAAGGAAGAATTTGATATAGAGAAGGCCCTTGCTAGACTTGAGGAGATTAATGAATCCCTCAGCAAGTCAGGAACTTCTCTTCAGGAATCACTGGCACTCTATAAAGAAGGGGTTGAACTTGCTGATAAATGCAAAGAAAACCTGGAGGGTGTGGAGAAGGAAATCAAAATTCTATCTGCGGATGGTGAATAAAATGGACTTAAAAGAAATCAACCAATATGTGGAAGAAGTTATCCGTGAGTTTCTTCCATCTGAGGAAGGCTGTCCGTCGGATCTTGCAAAGGCAATGAACTACGCAATGACAGCTGGAGGAAAAAGGATAAGACCCACACTTATGTATCTTTCCTATAGAGCCATTATAGATGGCGAAAAAGAAGATAAGGCAGAAATAATATCTGAAGGAACTGCCGGGGATAAGGTGATAAAACCCTTCATGGCAGCTATTGAGATGATTCATACACATTCTCTTATCCATGATGATCTTCCTGCACTGGATAATGATAATCTTAGAAGAGGAAGACCAACAGTTCATGTGGAATTTAGTGAATCCACTGCCATACTTGCAGGTGATGCACTTTTGAACTATGCATATGAAACTGCCTGTAAGGGTGCAGAGGTGAAAGAAAATCTCAGCAGTTTCAGTGATGCGCTTAAGGTTCTTCTTTCCAAAACCGGAATTAATGGAATGCTTGGCGGTCAGGGTCTGGATGTGCAGCTTTCCGGCAGCAGGATAAGTGATGAGGAAAGAGACTACATCTATAAAAATAAAACCTGTGCACTTATTGAAGCACCAATGATGATCGGTGGGATTCTTGCAGGTGCCGAAGCTTCTGTTATCGAAAAACTTGAGGAAGCAGGAGAATGTATCGGCATGGCTTTTCAGGTGCAGGACGATATTCTGGATGTTATCGGAGATGCTGAGAAGCTGGGTAAGGAAGTTAATCAGGATGCGAGAAACGAAAAGAATACATTTGCCCTTGCATATGGTGTTGAGGAAGCATCCCGGTATGTAAGAGAAAAGTCAGAAAATGCAATAAAAATACTTGAAAGTATACTGCCGGCAAATCAGGCGGCGGACAGATTGATTGAATTAATCAATTCAATGATAGGCAGAGATAAATAATGAAATTATTAAATAAGATAAATAAAGAAAATGACATAAAGAAGATCAGTAAAAATGATCTGGATAAGCTTGCCGGTGAGATAAGAGAGTTCTTGCTGGAGAATGTTAGCAAGACGGGAGGTCATTTGGCCTCTAATCTTGGCGCGGTTGAACTGACCATCGCACTTCACAGATGTCTTAATCTCCCTGAGGACAAGGTGATCTTTGATGTAGGACATCAGTCCTATACCCATAAGATTCTCACAGGCCGTAAGGATGAATTCTACAAGCTTAGACAGTTTGGGGGAATAAGCGGTTTCCCTAAAAGTTCGGAGTCGGAGTGTGATGCCTTTAATACAGGACACAGCTCAACCTCTATATCGGCGGCCCTTGGTATGGCCAAGGCGAGAGAGCTGAGAGGAAGCAATGAGAAAATCTGTGCTGTCATCGGTGATGGCTCTATGACAGGTGGAATGGTTTTCGAAGCTCTTGATCAGATGACAAGTCTTAACTCCAACTGCCTTATAATTCTGAATGATAATGAGATGTCCATATCCAAGAACGTTGGTGGACTGTCCAGCAGTCTTAGTAAGTTCCGAGTAGGTAAGCAATACAACGAACTGAAATCCAGTGTGGAAAATGCATTGAAGGATATTCCTGCTGTAGGTAAGACTATGGCAAAGGGAATCAAGAAATCCAAGGATTCCATCAAGAACCTTATTGTTCCGGGAACAATCTTTGGAGATATGGGTATTACCTATGTCGGCCCTATAGATGGGCATGATATAGATGCTATGACTGAGATATTTGAGTCAGCCTTTAAGCTGAACCGTCCTGTAATAGTTCATATCAAGACAGTTAAGGGAAAGGGCTACAAATTCGCTGAAAGATATCCGGAGCATTTCCATGGAGTAGGACCTTTTGATGTTGAAACAGGAAAGTCTCTTAAGATAAAGGAGAAGCCTTCCTATACAGATATCTTTGCAAAGAAGCTTATAAGTCTGGGCGGAAAAAATGACAAGATAGTTGCCATTACTGCCGCCATGGCTTACGGTACGGGAATCCGGGCTTTCCAGAAAAGATTTCCCCACAGGACCTTTGATGTGGGAATAGCCGAACAGCATGCCATTACATTTGCCGCAGGTCTGGCAAAGGGAGGATATATTCCGGTGGTTGCAATCTACAGTTCCTTCCTTCAGAGAGGCTATGACCAGCTGCTGCATGATGTGGCACTTCAGAACCTTCACGTGATCATCATGATAGACCGTTCGGGAATTGTGGGAGAGGATGGAGAGACTCATAGCGGAATCTATGATACTGCATACCTCAGAAGTATTCCGAAGCTTACGGTCATAGCACCAAAGGGTGCAAAGGAACTGGAAGCTGCCATGGACTATGCCGTTAAGGCAGATGGACCGGTTTGTATTAAATATCCTAAGGGAGATGCCTACACAGAACTTGATGATAAAAATGTAAAGTTTGTTGAAGGTAAATCCGAGATTATTAATTTCAGCTCACAGAAGGGTGAGACCAAGTGTAAGAAGGTTGCCATTATGGCTGTTGGAAATATGGTCCGGACTGCAGCTGAAGTCAGAGACAGGATTAAGGAAGAAACCAATTATGAACCTGAGCTCATCAATGTGCGTTTTATAAATCCGATTGATAAGGAGAGAATCAGGGAAACCATAAAAGATTTTGAAGTTATTGCAGTTATGGAAGAGGCTGTAAGACGTGGAAGTGTGGGTGAAGTTGTGGGCTACGAGATGGCCCAGCTGGGAGCCCAAAGCAAGCTGTTACATTTCTGCATTGAAGAGGAAACCGTTCAGCACGGAAGTGTTGCCAGAGTGAAGGAGTCACTGGGACTCGATGCAGAAGGCATCTATAATAAAATGATAAAGGTGGTTTTGAATCCATAAATGAGTAAGAAGAGATTAGATATCCTGATGGTGGAAAAGAATCTTGCAGAGTCAAGGGAAAAGGCCAAAAGGATAATAATGTCCGGAATAGTATATGTGGACGGTGAGAAGGAAGATAAGGCAGGAAGTACCTTTGAAGAGACAGCTCTCATCGAGGTCAGGGGAAAGACCCTTAAGTATGTCAGCCGTGGTGGCCTGAAACTGGAAAAGGCCATGCAATCATTTCCTATAGATCTTACCGGAAATGTATGTATGGACGTTGGGGCTTCCACAGGTGGTTTCACGGACTGTATGCTTCAGTGTGGAGCGGTGAAGGTTTATTCCGTGGACGTGGGACATGGACAGCTGGACTGGAAGCTCAGGAACGACGAGAGAGTCGTTTGTATGGAAAAGACCAATATCAGATATGTGGAGCCCAAGGATATAGATGAGCCGGTAAGCTTTGCTTCTGTGGATGTTTCATTTATATCGCTTTCGAAGGTGCTGCCACCTCTGAGAAAGCTGCTGAGGGCAGATGGAAGTGTGGTATGTCTGATAAAGCCGCAGTTCGAAGCAGGACGTGAAAAGGTTGGTAAAAAAGGTGTTGTCAGAGACAGAGCAGTGCATGTAGAGGTTATTGATAATGTACTGGACTTCACCATGAAGGAGGGCTTTGACATACTTGGACTTGATTTTTCACCGGTAAAGGGACCGGAGGGGAATATTGAATATCTGATGTATATAAAAAAGACTGATGATGAAGCAGAGGACTTCAGGACAGGTGAGAATACCACCGGGATATCATCAGAGGATCTGGTGAAGGAAAGTCATGAGGTTTTGGATAAGTAGTTTTTGAGTTTTGAGACTCTGATAAATAGGTTTACATAACTATGAAGAAATGTACAAAGTATCTGATAATCGTAAATGAGACTAAGGACGTGGATCTTAAGTGGTCCGGGTTTACTTATGATGCCTTAAAGGCAAAGGGCTTTGAGGTAAATATGTATGTGGGTCTTGAATCTGAAGGGGTTGAAGGCTACCTGAAGGATACGGATGTTATCATTGTGATGGGTGGTGATGGTACAATCCTGAGAGTGGCTCATATACTGGCTGGAAGACAGATACCGGTTATAGGTGTTAACCTTGGAACAGTTGGTTTCCTTACTGAAGTGGGAGTGACTCAGATAAGCTCCATGTTAGAAAGACTTTCAAATGGGGATTATGAGCTGGAGGAGCGCATGATGCTTTCCGGCAGGGTTCATCTGAATGGAACTTCGTCAGAGGGCACTTCATCAGATGGAACAACACCAGAAGGTGGCAGATGTATAGATATCCAGGCTTTGAACGAAATCGTTCTTGCAAGAGATAATGCTCTTAGAATTATTGCTCTGAGAATACTGGTGAATGGAAGTCATTTTGACACCTGTGAGGCTGATGGTATTATGATTGCAACTCCAACGGGATCAACGGGATATAATCTTTCCGCCGGAGGACCCATAGTTCAGCCGGACGCCCGCCTTATGGTGATGACACCTATTTCTCCATATTCACTTTCCAGAAGAAGTGTAATCTTCGGAGCAGATGATCATATAACACTTGAGCTTCTGCAGAAGAGAAAGGATGCTCCAAGTAAGGGACTTCTTTCCCACGATGGAGAGGAAAGCATCAGTATGGAAGTTGGAGATACTGTGGAAATTGAACCATCCAAGGATAAACTGCTGCTTGTTAAGCTGGATGAATCAAGTCTTTATGAGATTCTCACCAGAAAACTGGGGAATTAATATTAGATGCTTCTGAAGATAGCAGACTGTTTGATGTAAGAGGTAGTCAGTATGAAGGATGACAGACAAAGAGTGATAGTGAAGCTTATTTCCGAACAGGAGATAAGAACTCAGGAAGAACTGAAAAATGCTCTTGCCAAAGAGGGGTATGTTACAACCCAGGCCACATTATCACGTGATATCAGAGAACTGCATCTTAAGAAAAAAAGTATGGGTCCCGGGAAACAGAAATATGTGGTTTCCGATGGTGGGATAAAAGGAGTGCAGGATCAGGACAGTGATTCCTACAGACAGATTTTTTCCGGCGGAATTCAGGGAATTACTGTTGCCGGAAACCTTATCGTGGTGAAAACATTTTCCGGAATGGCTATGGCTGTAGGGGCAGCTATAGATAATATGAATATATCCGGAGTGGCAGGCTGCATCGCAGGTGACGATACTGTTTTTGTTGCCGTAATAGACGTGGCCGAAATAGATAGAATAATGTCAGAATTACGTGAAGTGAATTGAGACAGTTGACCTAATGGATTAAGCAAACACTTCATGGAGGAATAAAAGGAAAACATGTTAATTAATTTACACATAGTAAATCTTGCTCTGATCGATGAAATAGATATTGATTTTTCCGAAGGCCTGAACATTATGACAGGTGAAACGGGAGCCGGTAAATCTATTATCATAGGATCAATAGGCATCGGTCTTGGAGGAAGATTTGATAATTCACTTCTAAGAGATACGGAAAAGGACGGACTTGTGGAACTTCTTTTCTCTGTAGACAGTCGTGTTGCAGGACTTTTGGAAGAGGAAGAAATAGAAGTAGAGGATGGAGAGGTACTTATCTCCAGACGGCTTGTTAATGGAAGGTCCGTTAACAGGATAAATGACAAAACAGTCACAGTTGGAAAGCTTAAGAATGTGGCTCAGTATCTTATCAGTCTGCATGCACAGCATGAGCAGAGAACTCTGCTTGCATCGTCAAAGCATCTTGAGATAGTGGACAGTTATTCACAAGATATCGCTGATTTAAAGCAGAAGGTTAAAGCTGCTTATTCTGATTACATGGCTGTATCGGAAAAGCTGGAGGCTTTATGCTTAGATGAGACTGAAAGAGCAAAAAGGCTGGATTATATCAGATATGAGATAAATGATATCGAATCCGCAAGACTTAATGCAGGTGAGGATGATGAACTGGAGGAGCTTTATAAAAAGGCAAGTAACTCCAGAGAGGTTGCTGAACTTACAAGCGAAGCTCTGCAGCTGACAGGGTATGATACTGATGGCTCAGCAGGTAATAAGATATCAAGGGCAACAAGAGTTATCCAGAGCCTAAACCATGTGGATGAAGGTGCTCAGGATCTTCTGAATATGATTGCTGATATAGAGGGACTTGTAAGTGACTTTAACAGACAGCTTTCTGAATATGCAGCATCTATGGAATTCGATGAGGAGACTCTTAGATCTGCAGAGGATAGACTTAATCTTATCAATACTTTAAAAGCAAGGTATGGACACAGCATAGAAGATGTGCTTGCAACACTTGACAGATTAAAGGAAGAGGAGGATAGTCTTTCATCCTTTGAGGAAACAAAGCAGAAGCTGGAAAAAGAGCTGGAGCTTCAAAAGTCTAAGCTGGAGAAGGCATCAGCTAAGCTTTCCGATTCAAGAAAGAAGGCGGCAAAGGCTTTATGTGCAGAAATATCTGATGCTATGAAGGAACTGAATTTCAATGATGTGAGATTTGAGATGAAGTTCGAACCGCTGGGTAAATTCTCTGCCAATGGAACAGATAAAGCCGAGTTTTACATTTCCACCAATATTGGTGAGGAGATGAAGCCTTTGGTGGATACGGCTTCAGGTGGTGAGCTTTCAAGAGTAATGCTGGCCATAAAGTCTGTTATATCCGAGACAGAGGATACGCCGACTCTTGTATTTGATGAAATTGATGTGGGAATAAGTGGTATAACCGCTGAGAAGGTTGGAAATATGATGCACAGACTAGGGGAGTCCAGACAGGTGCTTTCTATCACACATCTGCCACAGATAGCGGCAGCTGCTGATACGGCTTATGTGATACAGAAGGAAGTGACCTCCGGCAAGACCATAACCGGTATAAGACGCCTTGATGAAGAAGGCAGGGTTATGGAGCTGGCAAGACTTCTTGGTGGAGCAAGCATTACTGATAGTGTTATCTCCAGTGCACGGGAAATGATCAACAGAAATTAGATTTTGGTTGACATAATATTATTAAAATCAACGGGGTTAAACTAAAATGATTGAGACTGTAGCTAGAGTAAACCTTATGGTAAATGAGGTTTTGAAGATTAAGAAAAACAGACTCTGCCCTGATGTTCTTACCGGAAAGGAGAGAAGAATAAGTCTTGTTTCCGGGGTATATGGTGATGAGCTTCAGGGACAGTATGTTTGTTACGAGGTTATTAGAAGAATAAAAGAGGATTTTGATTCGCTTACAGGTATTGTGGATGTTTATCCATGTGTAAATCCTCTGGCATTGGAAGCGAAAACAAGAGAGATTCCGGGTTCTGAGCTGGATATGAATGAGCTTTTCCCGGGAGCCAAGAGTGGTGCTATCGGAGAATATGCCGCAAGTTGTCTTATTGATGATATAATAAGCGATGATGATGGCCGTAAAACGGAATTCTGTCTTGATATCCATGGAAGTAACCTTTACTTAGATGAGATACTTCAGATAAGAATGAATGATGATGCTGTTGATAAACTGATGCCATATGCCATGGCTCTTAATACTGATATGGTTTGGATACATCCATCTACACAGGTTAAGGGCGGCAGTCTTGTATATGAGCTGAATCAGAGAGGCGTTGCTGCATTTGTTACTGAATCAACAGTGGCTTACAGAATTCATCAGAAATATGGAAGCAGACTGGTGGATGGTATATTTGCTCTTATGAAGCAGATGGGAATGTGGAAGGGTGAAGTAGTTGAACCTTCCAAGCCAATAGTTGTATTTGATGATCAGGTTGCATATCTTAATTCGGAAACCAGTGGTATATTTATTCCAAATGTAAAGCTTCACGAAAAGGTTGAAGCAGGAATGAAGATCGGTTCTGTGGTAGATGTTCTGACAGGATCCATTCAGGAGGTTATTATTGCTCCTAAGAGAGGTATCATCAGTGGTATCAGAGATTATCCTTCTATTGAGGTTGGTTCACTTCTTGCAAGAATAATCGGTTATCCAAATGATCATGGTGAGGGGGTGGAAGCATGAGACAAAAAATTCTCTTTTCCTATGAAACACCCTTCAGTGGTGAGCATAATATCTATGGTTACATATATGGAGCGGGTTCTTATTCTGAACCTATGGAGGCTGAAAAAAGTGCAGCAATAGTCGGAGCCATGAGAGGAAATGAGCATCAGCAACTTTACATATGCTCAAAGCTTTCTGCAAGGCTGGCTATGCTGGAGGAAGCTGGAGATATTGTTTCCGGCAAATCTATAATGGTGGTTCCTTCAGTCAATTACAGTGCACTTAATGCAAGTCATAAGTACTGGCTGTCGGATGACTCAGATATTAACAGAGAATTCCCGGGAAATCCGGAGGGACCGGCCACCAGCCGTCTTGCTTATTACCTGCTGGAAACATTGAAGGATTATACCTATGGAGTGCAGTTCCCGTCCTTCTATATGAGAGGAAGATTCATACCTCATATACGAATGATGAAAACCGGAAATGAAAGCACTAACCTGGCTAATCTTTTTGGCCTTCCCTTCGTTACATTAAACGATCTCAGACCATTTGATAAATGTACTCTTAACTACAACTGGTGTGAAGCAGGAACAGAAGCCTTTTCCCTTTATTCCGGCGGAACCAGCAGAATAAACGAAGAGTATGCTGAGGTGGCAGTAAGTGCAGTTCTCAGATTTCTGTCACGAATGGGTGTAATAAGATATAATAGTATGGGTGGAAACATTTCAACAGTAATAGACGAAGATGAGATGGTCAGCATCAAATCAGAGGCTGCCGGCTTCTTCAGAAGACTTAAAAATGTAAATCAGGAAATCAGACGTGGGGATGTCATAGGTGAGATAATCGATCCTATGGATGGTCATATCCTGAGTGAAGTAAAATCACCATGTGAAGGAATTATATTCTATATGCAGGATGCGCCACTTATTTATCAGAACGTAATCCTCAGCAGAGTAATCAAAAAAGTACATAAATAAGGAGAGTAAAATGAGTGTAAGAAGAATTTATGTGGAAAAAAGACCTGAGTATGCAGTAAGAGCAGATGAGCTGACAAATGAATTCAGACGTTATCTGTCACTTAAGGATGTGGTGGTCAGAGAACTGGTCAGATATGATGTTGAAAATCTTTCTGACGAAGTTTTTGAAGAGGCCATCGTAACTGTATTTTCAGAGCCTCCGGTAGACATAGTATATAAAGAGGATTTTCCTCATGAAGAAAATGATTTTATATTCTCCATGGAATATCTTCCGGGACAGTTTGATCAGAGAGCTGATTCAGCTGAGCAATGTGTAAAGCTTCTGAATGACAGTTCAGAGCCAATCATCAGATCAGGAATAACATATGTTATTTCAGGAACACTCACTGATGAGGATAAGAAGACAATCGAAGAATATGTAATCAACCCTGTGGAATCAAGACTTTCCAATGGAGATAAGCCTGAAACTCTTGTTACTGAGTTTGAGGAGCCTGCAGATGTAAAGATTTTTGACGGATTCTGCAGCATGTCTGATGAGGATTTCAAAAAGCTTTATGATTCTCTGGGACTTGCAATGACCTATAAGGATTTTGAACATATTAGAAATTACTTCGGAAATGAAGAGCATAGAGATCCTACTATGACAGAAATCCGTGTTCTTGATACCTACTGGTCAGATCACTGCCGTCACACTACATTTGCCACAGAGCTTACCAGTATAAAGTTTGATGAAGGAAAGTATAAGGCTGCGATTGAAGGTACATTTAAAAAGTATCTTGCTGATGCTGCAGAGATAAATGCAGGAAGAGACGACAAGTTTACCTGCCTTATGGATATAGCCCTTATGGGAATGAAGAAGCTTCGTAAGGATGGAAAGCTTGAGGATCTGGATGTTTCAGACGAAATCAATGCCTGCACAATAGTAGTTCCGATAAATGTAAAGAATGAGGATGGAAATATCGTAACTGAAGACTGGCTCATATCCTTTAAGAATGAGACACATAACCATCCTACAGAAATCGAGCCATTCGGTGGTGCAGCAACATGTCTTGGTGGAGCTATCAGAGATCCGCTGTCAGGCCGTACCTATGTATATCAGGCTATGCGTGTAACAGGTGCTGCTGATCCTACAAGACCACTTAAGGAAACACTTCCTAACAAGCTTCCACAGAAGAAGATTGTTACAACTGCTGCAAAGGGATATTCTTCCTATGGTAACCAGATTGGTCTTGCAACCGGTCTTGTTCAGGAAGTTTATCATCCTAATTACGTAGCAAAGCGTATGGAGATCGGTGCAGTTATCGGAGCGGCTCCAAAGGATAGCGTAAAGAGATTTTCATCTGATCCGGGAGATGTGATCATTCTTCTTGGAGGACGTACAGGTCGTGACGGATGTGGTGGAGCAACAGGATCTTCAAAGGCTCACAATTCAGATTCTCTTGAAAGCTGTGGTGCTGAGGTTCAGAAGGGTAACCCACCTACAGAGCGTAAGCTTCAGAGACTTTTCCGTCGTCCTGAGGTTACAACACTTATAAAGAAATGTAACGACTTCGGAGCTGGTGGTGTATCTGTTGCAATCGGAGAGCTGGCAGATGGTCTTGATATCAATCTTGATCTCGTACCAAAGAAATATGCCGGACTTGATGGAACAGAGCTTGCAATCTCTGAGTCACAGGAGAGAATGGCACTTGTTGTTGATGCAGCAGATGCTGATAAGCTTCTTGATTATGCAAGAGAAGAGAACCTTGAGGCAGTTAAGGTTGCTACAGTAACAGAGAGCCCACGTCTCGTTCTAAAATGGAGAGGCAAGGAGATAGTAAATATAAGCAGAGCATTTCTTAATACCAATGGTGCTCATCAGGAGACACAGGCAGAGGTGCTCATGCCGGCAGAAGACGTTAAGCCTTTTGCAGGAATAGACGCTGAAGGAAGTACTGAGGTTTACAGCAAAGCCGGTTCAGACGTTAAGACAAAATGGCTGGATATCCTTTCAGATCTGAATGTTGCATCTGAAAGAGGTCTGGTGGAAATGTTTGACTCAACCATCGGTGCATGTACAGTTACAATGCCATATGGTGGACGTTATCAGCTGTCACCAATGCAGACAATGATCGCAACTGTTCCTATGACAGGTACAAGAAGAACAGACAGTGTCAGCATGATGAGCTACGGTCTTGATCCATATCTTCTTAGCTGGAGCCCATATCATGGTGCAATTTATGCAGTAATTGATTCAGTTGCAAAGATTGCAGCTGCCGGTGGTGATGTATCAAAGATACGTCTTACCTTCCAGGAATATTTTGAGAGAATGACAGAGGATAAGACCCGTTGGGGCAAGCCTCTTGCAGCACTTCTCGGAGCATATTCAGCACAGATTGGTCTCGGACTTCCATCAATCGGTGGTAAGGATAGTATGTCAGGTTCATTTAATGAGATCGATGTACCTCCTACACTTTGTTCATTTGCAGTTGATATGAACACAGTAGAAAATGTTGTAACAAGTGAACTTAAAGAGCCGGGAAATGTGCTGTTGAAGCTTGATATAGATAAGGATGAATATGACGTTCCTGTTTACTCAGATGTCCTTGAAAAGTATGAACAGATAAGAGCTGCTGTTGAAGCAGGCAAGATTCAGAGTGCATTTGCAGTAGGCTTTGGTGGAATCATTGAAGCAGTCAGCAAGATGGCCTTTGGTAATAAGCTCGGTGTTACTCTTGATGAGAAGGTTGTTAGTGAAGAGGAGCTGGGACGTAAAGACTATGGTTCAATAATCATGGAGGTTCGTCCTGAGGATGTTAAGTCACTTAACCTTCCTGCAAAGGTTATCGGTATGGTTTCTGATAAAGACAGATTCACTTATGGCTCTGTAAAGATTACCATGGACGAGGCACTTAAGGCATGGACAGGAAGTCTTCTGGATGTGTTCTCTACAGAAAGCGGAGTTGAGGGAAGATTTGAGAAGCATGCTGAGGAATTCAAAGCCGGTAGCAGCAATAAGATGAGATATAATCCTGAACTTACAGGCTACGAAGGTGGACTGTATCAGGCAAAGAATATAGTTGTTGCAAAGCATAAGATTGCAAAGCCAAAGGTATTTATTCCGGTATTTCCTGGAACAAACTGCGAATATGACAGTGCAAGAGCATTTGAAAGAGCAGGAGCTGAGGCTGAGGTTATCATTCTTAACAATATGGATGCACAGGGGATCAGAGATTCTGTTGATGCCTTCAGCAAGGCTATCAGCCAGTCTCAGATAGTAATGTTCCCTGGAGGATTCTCCGGTGGTGATGAGCCGGATGGTTCAGGTAAATTCATAGCGACTACATTTAGAAATGAAAAGATTAAAGAAGAGATGCTGAAGCTTCTTAATGAGAGAGACGGACTTGTACTTGGTATCTGTAATGGTTTCCAGGCACTTATTAAGCTGGGACTTGTTCCTACAGGTGAGATTGTTGAGCAGACAGAGACCAGTCCTACACTTGCACGTAACTCCATAGGTCGTCACCAGTCAAGAATTGCTTATACAAAGGTTGTTTCAAACAAGAGCCCATGGCTTAGAAAGGCAACCCTTGGCGGAGTATATTCAATTCCTATCTCTCATGGTGAAGGAAGATTCGTTGCTAAGGATGAGTGGCTGAAGAAACTCTTTGAGAATGGTCAGGTTGCAACTCAGTATGTTGATATAGACGGAAATCCTACAATGGATGAAGACTACAACATCAATGGTTCCTACATGGCAATCGAAGGAATCACAAGTCCTGACGGACGAGTACTTGGAAAGATGGGACATTCAGAGCGTCGCGACAGAAGTACATATCTCAACATCTATGGCGATAAGGATCAGAAGATATTCGAATCCGGAGTAGAGTACTTTAAGTAAAAAAATAACCCATTGGGGTCTGACCCCAATGGGTTGATGGGTATTATTATGGAAGTTAAAGAAATAAGAGAATTATATACGAAGGTTCTGGATAATATCCGATCAGTAATGATCGGAAGTGAAGAGGTTTTTTCCCTTGTGTTTTCCGCGATGCTTTCAGGTGGACATGTGCTCCTGGAGGATATGCCGGGAACCGGTAAAACCACAATGGCTAAATGTATTGCAGACAGTATAGATGCAGAGTTTAAGCGTGTGCAATTCACACCGGATCTTATGCCGCAGGATATCACAGGACTTAATATCTTCAGCCGTAAGTCTGAGGAATTTGAGTTTATTCCGGGACCGGTTTTTACCAATATTCTTCTTGCTGATGAGATTAACCGTGCCACACCAAGAACCCAGTCGGCACTTCTGGAGGCTATGGAAGAGCGGAAGGTTACAGTAGATGGAGTTACCAGAGAATTAAATGTTCCATATATTGTAATAGCTACCGAAAATCCTATAGAGACCACCGGTACATTTCCATTGCCGGAGGCTCAGCTGGACAGATTTATGATAAAGCTGACTATGGGTGATATGACTAACGAGCACGAAGTTATGATGCTTGAACGTTTCATCAATGATAAGCCTCAGGAAAATGTAACTCCTGTCTGTACATCTGAAGAGATTATAAAAGCAGGGGAGGCCATAAGTACTGTTAAGGTTTCAAAGATTGTTATGGAATATATAGTGGCTCTTTCTGATGCCACAAGAAAATCCAAGAAGATTTTCTCAGGTGTCAGCCCGAGGGCATCCCTTAATCTTATGAGAATCTCACAGGCCTTTGCTGCCATATCCGGTAGAGATTATGTGACACCGGATGATGTAAGATTCCTTTCTACATATGTATTCTCTCATAGGATTATAGCCGGAGCAGGAATAAACGGACTTGGAGAAACCAGAGATCTTATCAAGGAGATTGTTTCCGGGGTAGATGTTCCGGTGGAAAACTGGAATTAAAGGTTTTATCAGGGGGCCATTTAGTTAAATGGTATAATAAATGAAATTATTTGCAGGTATAATAATTTTTACACTTATATACATTTTGCAAAAACTTCTGTATATGAAGTTCTGGGATAGAAATCTCGAGGCTAGTCTCAGCTTCGACCGGGACTATATTGAGTGCGGGGAGAAGGCTGATCTTATTGAGGTTGTCAGTAATGATAAGATGCTGCCTCTTCCTGTTTTTCATTTGAGATTTTCCGTAGACAGAAGTCTTATTTTTGATGACGTAAGAAACTCCAGCGTAACAGACCTTTATCATAAAAATGAAGTTTTTTCTATTCTTGGTCATCAGCGTATCACAAGAAAGCTGAGCTTTAAAGGAACTTCCAGAGGTGTTGTTGTGGTCAATAATGCCAGCATCTCTGTGCACGATTTTTTTATGGTCAGTACCTATGCAATGTCCATTAAGAGTGTGGACAGTATCTATGTTTTTCCCGAAAAGATTCATACTGAACGGTTCAAGATGATCCTTAAAGGTATTATAGGAGAGCTTGAGGCGAAAAAAAGTATAATAGAAGATTCCCTTACCTTCAGAGGCATAAGGGATTATCAGTCCTTTGATCCGTACAGAAGCATTAACTGGAAACAGAGTGCCAAGGCTCAGGATCTTATGGTAAATGTTTATAACTACACCACGGACTGCCGTGTAAGGATAATGCTGGATCTGGATAATGATTACATGATCGAGACCGACCGCCTTCTGGAGGAGGCAATTAGGCTTGCCAGCAGTATATCGAGACAGCTTATTGCAAGAGGTATCGGAGTTTCAGTTGTTTCAAATGGAACCACTGCTGAGGGAAAGCCTCTTGCGGATGTGGAATATGGCTCCGATCTTAAACACGGCATAACCATTGACAAGATGCTCTGTGAGATAGCCGGTTCAGAAAGCAAGGACAGATTCCTGGATTACGTTAATGATGAGATCAACAATGTAAGAAAGGATATGCTTTATCTGATAATAAGTCCTTATACAAGAGATGATCTCATGACTTTGCTGGACAGACTGGAAAGTAAGGGTGGTGTGGTGCAGATGCTGGTTCCCTGCTATGACGAATATCCTTATGTTTCTAACAGGGCTTATTCCCAGGGATGGGAGGTTCCTATAAATGTATGAGTGGATAAAACTGGTAAGACGTGGGCTGAAATATATAGCTCAGGTGCTTTATATAATTCTTATTCTAAATACCATATATGCAATGTATTATAAACCATTTCTTGAGATTAAATGGATTGGATATATCTCTCTTTTGCTGCTCATCTCGTTTTTTGCAAGAGAGCAGACCACAAGAGGTATTTATCTTATTCTTATGCATATCCCTTTAGGGGTAGTTACATTTTTCCTGGTGGGAAATACTTCTCTTAAGTGGCTTATTATAGTTGCATTATTCTTTTTCTTTATGGATGGATTGGTTTACATAAAGAGGGGCTATGAACTGGGAGAAATAAGTGATCTTCCCTGGTTTCCATTCCTTGGAGGTATTGCGACTCTGGCGATTTCCGAATATCTGGAAAATGAAAGTCTGAAAATGATGGGATTTATAATTCCTGTTATTCTGATTTTTATCTACCTGTTTTCCATGTATTTTCAAGGGCTGGAGAGGTATATTCATTCCGCAAAGAATATCACAGGGGCACCCCTTGGACAGATCATCTCAGTTAACAGTGTTATAATAGCCGGAATAATGGTGCTTATAATCGTATTTATCGGTATATCAAATCTGCTGAATTTTCCTAAGGTTGTTTACAATATGTTTGTGGCGGTTATAAGACTTATCTATCTGGCAATGCTTTTGTTCCTGGCGTTCATGAATCTGATCATTGGACTGCTGGGTGGAGGCATGTATGAACATAAAGCTCTGGATGATGTTAAGAAGGTGGCAGAGGGTCACAGTCTTCTGGCAGATATTATTTACTTTATTTTTGCAGTTGCTGTTTTTGCAGTATGTGCCTATGTACTGATAAGGGTAATAAAGCTTGTAATAAAGATAATAGTTGAGAGACAGGACAGATCCTATGAGGATTCTGAGAATCTGAACAAAAAGTCGAATCTGAGAATAATAAGAGAAAGAATAGTTTCCTCTGATAAAGCAGGTCGTCTTTCTCCTGAAATGAAGGCCAGAAAGATATATAGAGGAAGAGTGCTTACATACAGAAAGTTCTTTATGCCCGACAGCAAGGACACCGCAGGTGATATAGATAAGGCTCTTAAGACCCTGGAAGAGGAGTATGACAGTGACCTCACAGGTCTTTATGAAAATGTAAGATACGGCGGACTTATTCCTGATAAGAATTATCTCGAAAAGATGAAGGGGAAGAACTGACGAAGTCAATAAAATGTCTGGTAGGCGAATCGTCAGATAAGCCGCTACGATATATAAATCCAACGGTACGGGATGGGATTGGAGTTTCAGACTCCAGTTCCATAACTGTGCCGTTTTTTATCTGCTCCAGTGCAAATTCCCTTACCACCGCAGATACACCCATTCCAATGGAAGCAAAATCGATAAGAAGATCCATGTTGTTAATCTCCAGAATCTGGGATGGATTAATATCATAGTTATAAAAATAACCTTCAATATGTTTTCTGGTGATATTGGTCTTGTCCAGAAGCATAAGATTGGAGCGTTCCAGGATATCCTTGTAGCTTAAGGAATCTGTGGAATCAGGGGCTTCTGGAGGATTCGTATTGTCAATAAAACCAGTTACATTTCCTGCCATAAAAAGAGGACTTATCTTATCATTATTAGAATCATTGGAGCCGGCAGAACTGCCTTCACGTACAGAAAGGTTGTGAAGATAGGATTCGGAGGCTATAAAAGTATCGTGAATCTCTGCATAGGGCTGGTAAGTATAATCAGGTGGCAGATTGGTTTCACATATGAAGCCTACGTCAATATTACCATCCTGAAGCTGATGGATGGTGTTATATGTTGAATGACAGTCTATGGTCAGTTTGATATGGGGATTCTCGGCGATAAATGACTTCAGGTGTGGCATGAGAATATAACGGCAGAGAGAAGTGCTTATGCCCAGACGCAGTTCTCCAATACCCAGACTGCTTATATGTTCAAGCTCATCCTCAGCTTTTGATATGGTATCAAAGGCCTTTCTCAGATGGTCGTAAAGAAGGCGTCCTTCATCAGTAAGCTCAACACCGCGGCTTACTCTGTTGAAAAGTCGTGTGCCCAGTTCATCCTCCAGCAGCTTTACAGATTTACTTACTGCAGGCTGACTGATAAAGAGCCTTTCAGCTGCTTTGCTTATACTTCCGGTGGAGGCCACCATATAAAATGCTCTATAATAATTCAGATTATCTATCATAATTTCTCTCCCATAACTTAAAGTTATATGTAATATTCATTATATATATTTTGATTATATTTATCAAGTGTGCTATAGTGTAAAAATCAAAGTAATAATGTAGGAGGACAAATCATGGGAATGACAATGACACAGAAGATTCTTGCGGCTCATGCAGGACTTGAGTCTGTAAAGGCCGGAGAATTGATTGAGGCAAAGCTTGATCTGGTACTGGGAAATGATGTAACAACTCCGGTTGCCATAAATGAGCTGGATAAATTTAAAAAGAAGACAGTTTTTGATAATACAAAGATTGCACTTGTTATGGATCACTTTACACCTAATAAGGATATTAAGAGTGCAGAACACGTAAAGCAGGTAAGAGACTTTTCAAAGGCTAACAATATCGTAAACTTTTTCGACGTTGGTCAGATGGGTATAGAACATGCCCTTCTTCCTGAGAAAGGACTTATCGTTGCAGGTAATACCTGTATTGGTGCTGATTCACATACTTGTACTTATGGTGCGCTTGGTGCATTTTCAACAGGTGTGGGTTCAACAGATATGGCAGTGGGAATGGTAACAGGTCAGGCCTGGTTCAAGGTTCCTTCTGCAATTAAGTTTGTACTTAAGGGTGAAAAGGCTCAGTGGACAAGTGGTAAAGATCTTATCCTTCATATTATAGGTATGATAGGAGTTGAAGGTGCAAGATATAAGTCAATGGAATTTACCGGAGAAGGTGTTTCATCACTTTCTATGGACGACAGATTCACAATTGCCAATATGGCAATTGAAGCCGGCGCTAAGAATGGTATATTCCCGGTAGATGACAAGACTCTTGAATATATGAAGGAACATGCACCGGAGAAGTTTGCAAATAAAGAATATACAGTATACGAGGCAGATGAGGATGCCGAATATGATG
This sequence comes from Eubacterium sp., assembly GCA_024692605.1. Taxonomy (GTDB): domain Bacteria; phylum Bacillota; class Clostridia; order Lachnospirales; family Lachnospiraceae; genus Eubacterium_Q. The sequence goes on along the minus strand of JAILMQ010000234.1, from coordinate 5,655 downwards.
ATGTTATCGAGATTGATCTTGGAAGCATTCGCCCAACAATCGCATTTCCTCACCTTCCTGAAAATACAAAGACAATCGATGAAATCCATGCTGAGGGTGACATCGAGATAGATCAGGTAGTTATCGGTTCCTGTACAAACGGACGTATTGAAGATATGAGAATTGCTGCAGATGTTATGAATGGTCGTAAGGTTGCAGACTGGCTCAGGGTTATCGTAATTCCCGGAACCCAGGAAATCTATCTTCAGATGCTTCGCGAAGGACTTGTAGAAATCTTCATTGAAGCAGGTGCTATAGTAAGTACACCTACCTGCGGTCCTTGTCTTGGCGGACATATGGGAATCCTTGCACACGGTGAGAGAGCGGTATCGACAACAAACCGTAACTTCATCGGACGTATGGGTGCAATTGATTCAGAGATATATCTGGCAAGCCCGGCAGTGGCAGCTGCATCAGCTATTACCGGAAAGATTAGTAGTCCGGAAGATTTATAAAATAAATTGAGAATGTATACTTTTATATACAGTGTTTCCGCGGTGAGTTTATTCTCACAGTCACGCCTATTTGTCTGAGAGGACATCGTTTCCACTCGATTTCGGGCCACCCCTAGCGGACCACTTCGCTTATGCTTCGTTCGCTAAGCTCTCACATCGCAGAGCTCGTGAATCGCTAAGCGCCGAGACCCGAAACGGTCCCTCAGCCAAACATCGTGACTTCAGCTTCGCAAACTCACTCGCGAATTTACTAGTGTATATTTTTAAGTGATTCCGGATATACAAGAATAACTATAAAAGTATACATTGTGAAATATATTGAGAGAAAGAAAGGAAAATGAATATGCAAGCAAAGGGTTTAGTACATAGATATGGTGATAATGTAGATACAGATGTAATTATTCCTGCAAGATATCTTAATACAGCAGATCCTGCTGAGCTGGCTAAGAACTGCATGGAGGATATTGACAAGGATTTTGTTAAAAGAGTTAAGGATGGAGATATTATGGTTGCCGGTAAAAACTTCGGCTGTGGTTCTTCAAGAGAGCATGCACCGATTGCTATTAAGGCTTCCGGAATCTCATGTGTTATAGCAGAGTCTTTTGCAAGAATCTTCTATAGAAATTCTATCAACATCGGCCTTCCTATCCTTGAGTGTAAGGAAGCAAGTGAGGAGATAAAGGCGGGTGACGAGGTTGAAGTAAACTTCGATACAGGAGTTATAACAGATGTAACAACAGGTAAGACCTATCAGGGACAGGCATTCCCTCCGTTTATGCAGAACATTATTCAGCAGGGTGGACTTATTAATTCCATAAATGCAAAAGAGGCATAGAGGTTTACATAATGAATGAATGGATAAAGATGATCATTGAAATAGTCTTCTTCAGATATGGCGAAATATTTGTATATCTGATGACGGCAATAGTCGGAATCATTCTTTCAAAAAGATCAGGAAAAGCTGGTTCTGTGAGAATCATTGGTGGAATACTGCTTCTTGCAGCAGCATATCTGGCAGCATATTTTTTGCCATTCCTTTTGGGAAGCGGTCAAAGTCAAATTGCTTATTTTTTGGTTTTGTTTGGATGCCATATGATTAGATATGTGGCTATGCTGGCTGCATTTAAAGTATTCTGTGAATACATGCTTTCAAGATGGGTTGGATTAATATATATAATTTCCACTGTAGTATGCTTTTTCTACTGTTTGTTCCGTGTACGTGTGATATACGGAATGACCAACATTGTAAATGGAATAGATAATGGAACTTCATTTTTGATGGCATTTTTCAACAATCAATCTGCTATTAACAGTGTGGGCATTATTCTTATATTTGTTCCTGCGATTATCTTATGTATAGATGGATTTTTAACAATAAAAAAGAAAGGGTAGTAAAATGATTTGTAAATTAGCAGTTATTAAAGGAGACGGCATAGGACCGGAAATAGTTACAGAGGCTATGAAGGTTCTGGATGCAGTCGGAGAAAAGTACGGACACACATTTAACTATGAACAGCTTCTTATGGGAGGCTGTTCCATAGATGCATATGGTGAGCCCCTCACACAGGAAACTATTGATATAGCAAAGTCTAAGGATGCAGTGCTCATGGGTTCCATCGGTGGTAACACACAGACCTCTCCATGGTACAAGCTTCCACCGGAAAAAAGACCTGAGGCAGGACTTCTGGGAATCAGAAAGGCACTTAAGCTTTTTGCAAACCTGAGACCTGCATATCTCTATCCTGAACTTAAAGAGGCTTGCCCTCTTAAAGAGTCAGTGGCAGATAAGGGCTTTGATATGATGATGATGCGTGAGCTCACAGGAGGTCTTTATTTCGGAGAGAGATATACAAAGGAAATCGACGGCGAGATGACAGCTGTTGATACACTGAAGTATACAGAAAGTGAGATAAGAAGAATTGCAATCAAGTCTTTTGATATAGCTCGTAAGCGTCATAACAAGGTTACACTTATTGATAAGGCAAATGTACTTGATTCCTCAAGACTCTGGAGAAAGATTACAAATGAAGTGGCTAAGCAGTATCCGGATGTGGAATATGATGTAATGCTGGTTGATAATGCAGCAATGCAGCTGGTTAAGGATCCTGCACAGTTTGATGTGGTTCTTACAGAGAATATGTTCGGTGATATCCTTTCTGATGAAGCATCAATGATAACAGGTTCCATCGGTATGCTTCCTTCAGCATCACTGAATGAGACAAAGTTCGGTCTTTATGAACCATCAGGTGGATCAGCTCCTGATATAGCAGGAAAGAACATCGCTAATCCAATCGCAACTATTCTTTCAGCGGCAATGATGCTTAGATACACATTTGACCTTGACAAAGAGGCGGATGCAATAGAAAATGCTGTGAAGCAGGTTCTGAAGGAAGGCTACAGAACCGGAGATATTGCTAAGGCCGGAGAAAGCTCAGTTAAATGTGATGAAATGGGTGACCTTATTGCTGCAAGAGTGTAGTTTTATTAAAAATATAAAAAGGAGATATGAAAATGCAAAGTGATAATATGAAATGTGGTCTTCAGCAGGCACCGGCACGTTCACTTCTGAACGCTCTTGGATATACTGCAGAAGAGATTAGAAAACCTATGGTTGGTATCGTATGTTCTTACAATGAGATCGTACCGGGACATATGAACCTTGATAAGATTGCAGAGGCTGTTAAGCTTGGTGTGGCTGAAGCAGGTGGAACACCTGTTATGTTCCCGGCTATTGCAGTATGTGACGGAATTGCCATGGGTCATATAGGAATGAAGTATAGTCTTGTAACAAGAGACCTTATTGCTGATTCAACAGAAGCTATGGCTATAGCTCATCAGTTTGATGCTCTTGTAATGATACCTAACTGTGATAAGAACGTTCCGGGACTTCTTATGGCAGCAGCCAGAGTAAATGTTCCAACTGTTTTTGTATCAGGTGGTCCTATGCTTGCCGGTCATATTCATGGAAGAAAGAGAAGTCTTTCCTCAATGTTCGAGGCAGTAGGAGAAAGAACAGCCGGTAAGATTGATGATGCTGAAGTATTAGAGTTCGAAGAAAAGGTTTGTCCTACCTGTGGTTCATGCTCAGGTATGTATACAGCTAACTCAATGAACTGCGTTACAGAGGTGCTTGGTATGGGACTTCCCGGAAATGGAACAATCCCTGCAGTTTATTCAGAGAGACTTCGTCTTGCAAAGAAAGCAGGATATGCTGTTATGGATATGCTGGAGAAGAATATCCGTCCTAGAGATATCATCACAAAGGATGCAATCCTTAATGCACTTACAGTAGATATGGCACTGGGATGCTCAACAAACTCAATGCTTCATCTTCCTGCAATCGCACATGAGATAGGATTTGATTTTGATATATCATTTGCTAATCCAATCAGTGAGAAGACACCTAACCTTTGTCATCTTGCTCCTGCAGGTCCTACATATATGGAAGACCTGAATGAAGCCGGTGGTGTATATGCGGTTGTTAAAGAGCTTTGTGATATGGGTCTTATAAATGAAGATTGTATGACTGTAACAGGAAAGACAATCGGTGAAGCAGTTAAGAATGCGGTTAATAGAAATCCTGAGGTTATCAGACCTACAGATAATCCTTATTCAAAGACAGGTGGTCTTGCAGTACTTAAGGGTAACCTTGCACCGGACGGATCAGTTGTTAAGAGATCTGCAGTTGTTCCTGAAATGCTTAAACATGAAGGCCCTGCAAGAGTCTTTGATTCAGAGGAAGATGCAATAGCTGCAATCCTAGGTGGAAAGATCGTGGATGGAGACGTAGTTGTTATTCGTTATGAAGGACCTAAGGGTGGCCCTGGTATGAGAGAAATGCTTAATCCTACATCAGCTATTGCAGGTATGGGACTTGGCTCATCAGTTGCTCTTATCACAGATGGACGTTTCTCAGGTGCCAGCCGTGGTGCATCTATCGGCCATGTTTCACCAGAGGCAGCTGTTGGCGGACCAATCGCACTTGTAGAAGAAGGCGATATCATCGCTATCGATATACCAAATTACACTATGACTTTAAAGGTTAGCGACGAAGAACTTGCAGCTCGTAAAGCTAAGTGGAGTCCTAGAGAGCCTAAGGTTACTACAGGTTATTTGAGAAGATATGCTGCGCAGGTAACTAGCGGAAATAGAGGGGCAATTTTAAAAACACCGGAGGTTTAAGATGTTATTAAATGGTTCAGAAATAATTATAGAATGTTTGAAGGAACAGGGAGTTGATACAGTTTTCGGCTATCCGGGTGGAGCAATTCTTAACTTATATGATGAGCTTTATAAGCATAGTGATGAGATTCATCATGTGCTTACAAGCCACGAGCAGGGAGCGGCTCACGCTGCAGATGGCTACGCTCGTTCTACTGGAAAGGTTGGTGTGTGCTTCGCTACTAGTGGCCCTGGCGCAACAAATCTTGTGACAGGTATTGCAACAGCTCACATGGATTCAGTTCCTATTGTTGCAATCACATGCAATGTTACTGTGCCTTTGCTTGGCAAGGATTCTTTCCAGGAGATTGATATCACTGGTATCACTATGCCTATCACAAAGCACAACTTCATCGTTAAGGATATCAAGGATTTGGCAGAGACAATCCGCCGTGCATTTACTATTGCAAAGAGCGGTCGCCCAGGTCCAGTTCTCATTGATGTGCCAAAGGATGTCACAGCTCCAAATAATAAATATGAATACATGCCAATGAAGCCAATCCCAGTTGGTCGTGTTAAAAAGAGCATTACTGAGGATGCCATCAAAGAGGCTGTAAAGCTTATCAAAAAGTCTAAAAAGCCAGTTATCTTTGTTGGTGGTGGAGCAGTTCTTGCAAATGCTTCAAAGGAATTAAAGAAGTTTGTAGAGCTCGTTGATGCGCCAGTTTGCGATACTCTTATGGGCAAGGGTGCATTCGATGGTAGAGATGAAAGATACACAGGCATGCTTGGTATGCATGGCTGCAAGGCATCAAACCTTAGCGTTTCAGAGTGTGATTTGCTTATTGCAGTGGGCACAAGATTCTCTGATAGAGTTCTTGGAAATCCAGACAAATTTGCTAGCAATGCAAAGATTCTACAGTTTGATGTAGATCCTGCTGAAATTAATAAAAATATTCTTACTGATCATGCTGTTGTTGGAGATGTAAAGGAAATTTTA
>JAILMQ010000124.1 GCA_024692605.1 Eubacterium sp. | reverse complement strand
CCTTTTAATTTATCATCCTTCTCAGTCTTAGCACTGGCAATCAGGATATGAGCATTTGAAGATTCACGGATTTTGGAACAGACCGCAAATCCATCCATGCCCGGAAGCATAAGATCCAGTATTACAAGCTTAGCTCCATATGTCTCGAAAAGATTTATTGCCTTTTCACCACTATCTGCTACCGAAACAACATAATTCTCTTTTCTGAGAAAAGTTTCCAGAAGTCCGCCTATTTCCTTATTGTCTTCCACTATTAGAATATCCAGCATATTTCTACTCTCCTAATCTTTCATACTTACTTTTAGATTTTTTTGACCGGATAGTATACTTCGGTAATATTCTCCATTTCATTTGCAACTTGAGATGGATCTGTTACATATACTTCAAAGAGAGGCCCAATATTTTTATAACCTTCTTTTTCCGCCCACTCCGCCTGCTTAGCATAGACCGAAGTAAGATCAGTATAAGGTCCCTTCACAATCGTCTTAATGCAAAGTCCCGGAGTGAAATCTCTTGTGCCGGTCACATATTCCTTTACCGGGATTGCGAACTCAGTATCAAGACCTGACGGTGTAAACTCAGCACTGTGGAACATAACCATCGGAGCGCCACACATAGTGAGGTGTGACGTTGCAATTGTTTTAAAAAGCTTCTCGTAACACTTCACATACTCCATAGGGAAGTCTTCCTGCTGAACCGATTTTCTCACATAAAGGATACACATCTCGGGAACGTCCACCAAGCTCACATATATATCATCCATATAGGACATTATGGATTCACCCTGTTCTATTGCATTTAAATCCGTATCCAGCTGGTTTAGAATCTGACTATAACACTCAAGATGCTTTTCGATTTCCTGCCTTTTTCTGAGAAATGCAGTATAGAGTTTATCACTCTTCTCGGCATCATTTTCCAATATTTCTTTAATTTCATCTAATGAAAATGAATATGACTTCAGTCTGCTGATGAAAAGCATCTTCTCCAGCTGATCTATGGAATAATAACGATATCCATTTTCCGGATTCACTTCACTCGGTTCAAGTAAACCTATTTCTGCATAATATCTGAGGGTCTTTGTCGAAACCTTGCATATATTTGAGAATTCTCCGATTGATAACATACAAACTCCTTCGTTACTATCTCATAGTCCCCATGAAGCAGGAACTCAAAATAGTATTAACACTCCTCATTATAAAATGAATGTCTCGATAAATTCAATTCTATCCTTTGCTCTCGGATAGAAAAGTGATGTAATTGCAACCACCAGATTCTTATCACGATTTACATAGATAATATTACCACCATCTCCCATAGCTGCATAGCCACCTGTTTCTCCAATCCACCATAAGTATCCATATGGAAGGTTCATCTTTTTCCATCTGCTATGTTCTGTAGTACTCTCTTCAACCCATTTTTCTGATACAATCTGTTCACCATTCCATTTTCCTTTATTTAGGAAAAGCCGTCCTATCTTCGCCATATCAACTGGCGATAAAGTAAGTCCCCAGCCTGCAGTATTTACCCCCTGTGGATCAGCAACCCAGCCGTTCATATCAGTAGACTTGTAGAATTCCATCTGCTCTTCTTTACTGTGGAATGTAATATCTTTTTCTATATTTATATCTAAAGGTTCGAAAAGATTCTCCTTTGCAAACTCCAGCACCGACTGTCCGGTAGCCTTCACTAGGATTCCCGACAGAACATCCGGTCCAATGATTGGAGCATATCTAAACTCTCCTATCTTTCCTTTACCACCCATTTTATCAAGCGAAAACTTTACCCAGTCCATACTAGTAAAATACTTAGTATAAGGATTAAACTTATACTTATAGGGCACAGTCATTGTGAGTATATCTTTAATTAGTATTTCAGGAAGAGTTTTCTCTCCCCTTTTAAGTGTATAATCAGGATAATAATCCAGGACCTTATCCTCTATACTCTTAATCAAACCTTTATCAATGGCTATTCCAATGAGTATAGATACAATACTTTTCGTCACCGAAAAAACATGTATACGAGACTCGGCAGTGCAGCCATTATAATAATTCTCATAAACCGTTTCGCCATCTTTAACTATCACCATTCCAACCATATTTTTATAGTCTGTTGCAATGGCTTCTTCCA
>JAILMQ010000121.1 GCA_024692605.1 Eubacterium sp. | reverse complement strand
GCTGAAGATTTTACTGTTAGTTTCATGAAAAAGATTCCTGAAGTAAGAGAGTATCTTGATACGGATATTGAGGCTCTTTATGTTGGAGACCCTGCGGCGGAAAGCAAAGACGCAATCATTATTGCTTATCCCGGACTTTATGCCATTACAGTTCAGAGATATGCTCATGTTCTTTACAAACTGGGAATTCCTATTCTACCGAGAGTTATGACCGAGATTGCTCATTCAAAGACCGGTATCGATATCAACCCCGGTGCTACCATCGGAAAATATTTCTTCATTGATCACGGAACCGGTGTGGTTGTTGGCGAAACAACTGTCATAGGCGAGAATGTAAAGATTTATCAGGGTGTTACTCTGGGTGCTCTTTCAACCAGAGGCGGACGTGGACTAATAGATAAAAAGCGTCATCCTACCATCGAGGATAATGTAACCATATATTCAGGAGCTTCAATCCTGGGTGGAGACACCGTTATAGGAGAGGGCTCAGTTATCGGCGGTAATGTATTCCTGACCCAGTCTGTTCCGGCGGGAACTAAGGTTCATGTGGCAAATCAGGAACTGAAGTTTACGGGTGAAGGAATTGTCCAGGAACAGGATAAAAATAACGAGTGGTTCTACGTTATATAACGATGCCAGGGAGACTGTCCCTGTGGCATCAATTTGAGGAGAGTGAGTATGGCAGAACAGTTATATACTATACCGGTTAATGACGCGTTTGATTCAGACTGTGAATGTCCTTTATGTCTTATGGCAAAGGATCTGGAGGAGGATGCGATTGAATTCACTATGGGTCCAAGCTATATGGAGGACGATAACAGGGAAATGACGGACAAGCTGGGCTTTTGTCCTAAGCATATCCGCATGATGTATGCAAATAAAAATAAGCTGGGTGTTGCGCTTATGCTGAATACCCACATGAATAAGACTATTAAGGATATGAAGGCTCTGGCGGAGAAGGATAGTCCTTCCTCCAAGGGATTTTTCTCAAGGAAGCAGGAGATGTCCCCGGTTGTTAAGTATATCAAAGAGCTGGAGTCCACCTGTTTTGTATGTCAGAGAATCGATCCTGTATTTGACAGATATATTCATACCATATTCCATATGTGGAAAAAGGATCCGGATTTTAAGGCGAAGATTGAAAAGAGTAAGGGCTTCTGCACATATCATTATGGAGTTCTTTACGAAAAGGGTGCAGAGCATCTGAATCAGCAGCAGTATGATGAGTTCAGAAATGTACTAAATAAGGTTTACTTTGACAATATCGAGCGTGTGAATGGGGATGTTTCCTGGTTCATCGATAAGCATGATTACAGGAACAAAGAAGCTGACTGGAAGAATTCCAAGGACAGCCTTCAGCGTGCGATAATCAAGACCGAACATACTATCATTGAAGAATAAGTAACCCAAGGGGAGCAACCCAAAGGGGTCTGACCCCTTTGGGTTAAAGGGAATAGTTGATGGGAAAAATAACTGATATATTTAATGGAAATGTGTCCGGTGAATCTCCTGATTGGGTGACAAGGCTTCCGGAGGCCGATGAGACTGATCAGCTTCTTACCGTAGCTGCTTACATGGGTTCGGCTGCCTGGGTTGCTCTTCATAAGAAGGACGAAAAGGGCAGGTGGCAGATGATAATGACCACACCCGGAGTTATTGGATATCATGGATTAGGTAAGACCAAAGAAGGAGATTTAAAAACTCCTGTTGGCTCCTTCCATTTTGATAAGGCCTTTGGACTGGCGGAAGATCCGGGCTGCATAGTTCCCTATACAAAGGTTTACGAAGACCATTACTGGTCCGGAGATAAAAGAGAAGGAATGCATTTTAATGAGCTTGTGAATATTAAAGACTGTCCCGGACTGGACACGGAAAGAAGCGAGCATCTTGTGGAGTATAAAAGACAGTATCAGTATTGTCTGAATATTGATTATAATAAGGAATGTGATAAAACGGCCGGCTATGCCATATTCCTGCATTGTCTCGGCCCAAAGTCTCAATCAACCGAAGGCTGTGTAGCAATCCCTGAAGATCAGATGAAGGTGGTTATGGAAAATGTAACTCCTGACTGCATTATTGTAATAAATACCCAGGGAAACTTAAGAGCAGATATATAAACGGAACCCATTGGGAATGACTGTTTTGTGATTAGTAAAGTCAACCCGATGGGTTATTTTTTAGTCAACCCAATGGGCTATTTTATTTGACATTAAAGCACTGTAATACTATAATGTATCGCGTTGTTATTATTCACAGTATCGGACTTAAGAGTATATTCAAAGTTACAGTGAATACTACCAACAAGCATTACAACAAACGGAGAAAAAATTATGAGTGAAACAACTAAGAAGGAAAAAGGCTTCAAAGCATTTCTCAAGAAAAAGGATATTGAGTTTTCTTTGAAACGTTATGGTATTGATGCACTTGGTGCGATGGCACAGGGACTTTTCTGTTCTCTGCTTATCGGTACAATCATTAATACCATCGGAACACAGTTCCACATCGGTTTTCTTACCAAGACTGTTGCTACAATAGCCGGTACAGATTATACTGTAGGTGGACTGGCAATGGCAATGAGTGGTCCGGCAATGGCAGTTGCAATCGCATATGCTCTTAAATGTCCACCACTTGTTATGTTTTCCATGATCACTGTGGGCTTTGCAGCAAATGCTCTTGGTGGAGCAGGCGGCCCTCTTGCGGTTCTCTTTATTGCAATAATCGCATCGGAATTCGGAAAGCTGGTTTCAAAGGAAACTAAAGTTGATATATTGGTAACACCTATTGTTACCATCGGAATCGGAATATTCCTGTCCTGGCTTATAGCACCTCCTATTGGAAAGGCAGCTATGTGGATAGGAAATGTAATCATGTGGGCAACTGAACAGCAGCCACTTCTTATGGGTATAATCGTATCTGTAATCGTGGGTATTGCTCTTACACTTCCTATTTCATCTGCGGCTATTTGTGCAGCACTTCAGCTGACCGGACTTGCAGGTGGAGCAGCAGTAGCAGGATGTTCTGCTCAGATGGTTGGATTTGCCATCGCTTCCTTCAAGGAGAATAAGTGGGGCGGACTTGTATCACAGGGTATCGGTACATCAATGCTTCAGATGGGAAATATTGTAAAGAATCCACGTATATGGCTTGCACCTACAATTGCTTCTGCAATTACAGGTCCGATTGCCACATGTGTATTTAAGCTTAAGATGAACGGCGCACCTATATCATCAGGTATGGGAACCTGCGGTCTGGTTGGACAGATAGGCGTTTATACAGGATGGGTAAATGATGTGGCTGAAGGTACAAAAACAGCCATAACAGCTTTTGACTGGATTGGTCTTGTACTCGTTTCATTAATCCTGCCGGCAGTGATTACATTTGCCCTTGATAAGTTATTCAGAAAAATAGGCTGGGTAAAGGATGGAGATATGAAGCTCCAGTAAGGGTGCTTTATGAAGGATTATAAGATACCGAATATAATAGATATTCTTCTAACACTTTTCGCATCAATCCTGTGTGGAATGGGCTGTGGGTTTATTAACTTCGCTTCTCTGGGAATGGATGCCATCGGTATCTTTTACGATGGAATAAGAAATGTACTGAAGCTCTCTCCTGAACAGATAGGAACGGCTTCTTACGTAGTATGCTTTATTCTATCCATATTCCTGCTTATAGTTGCAAGAAAATACGTAAGTATCGGAAGCGTAATATACATATTGATGTATGGTTTCTTCGCAAATGTTGGTACTGTCATGTGGGAACATCTCATAAGTGGAGATAATCTGATCATTCGTATATTAGTTGCCAGCCTTGGATTTTTAGTTCTTTACATCGGACTTGGTATTTTCATTGCAGTTGATATCGGTGTAGACGCATTTACCGGAGTGATGCTCTGGATATGTGATATTACAAAGAAAGATATGAAAATCGTGAAGCCTGTATGTGATATAGGCCTCACGATAATTGGAGCAGTTTTAGGTGGAACCCTTGGGGCCTTCACCTTTATATCTATAATTCTTGGTGGAATCTGCCTGTCTGCTATTACAAAGCAGTTCCAGAAGTTTTATATCAAGAATATTGTTATTAAACGTTACAACAAAGGTCAGAATCCTGAACAGACCCTTAAGTCTGATGATGAGGATTGAGGTTTAAACAAGTCCGGAGGTGATTCCTTCACCGGTGTTTGGAACCATAACTGACCATATAATATCAAGTATAAAAAGTATCAGAAGGATGGCACAGACTATCTTTCGATACTTTTTATCTATTTTACCATAAATGTCGTCCAGCATTGGGGAGAGTACGTAGGTGAAAAGAAGACCTGCCATACCAAATACAAGTAGTCCCTCTAAGCATATACGACCATTCAGATTCATAAAGTATCCTGTATAATCCCACCATTTGGAATTAAACATTTTTTCAAGCAGCCAGGAAGTTGTATATTCCACAGTACCACAGACCACTACGGTACCGGCGAATAATGCAGCGGGCTTTTTTCTTAGTGGCTTAAGAAGATATATGATAAGTATTCCTCCGCAGCCGTAGATTGGAAGCCAGGGACCATGCATGGTTCCACGGTTTACGAATTCACCTGTGGTTGCCAGATAGAAGAACACCTCCCAGATATATCCGGCAAATGCATAGGTAAAGAAAAGCTGCACTGCTGAAAGGAAAGGATAGGATCTCATGTAATCATACTTGAAGTTATGGAAGTCGATAGTAGGTATATCAAGAACTTCTTCGCCGGAAGGATGCTCAGTCTCCTCGATATGTTCGATGGCAAGCATATCGTCGTTCAGCAGCTCTCTAAGTTCAAGCGGAAGGGAATCCCTTCTTTCGTTTCTGATTCTCATATACATTTCAGCTTTGACACATTCGACATATGCATCAGAGAAGAAAAGACCTGTAAGGTTAAATGTAAGAGCTGAAAGTATATACCATGGTATCAGAGAAAAATCTATAAGAAATGCTCTGTATTTATTTCCATGCATCAGTTTCTTTGAGATAAGAAATGCCTCTTTTCTCTTGATGGCTGGATTTTCCGCAATGATATATGGAATCAACATATATTCATAATACTTTATAACACCGCCGACGATGGTGAAATCCCAAAGAACCTGGAATATATATTTGAAGAACATGACAATGGCTATATTCTTCAATCTTTTATTTTTATATGGGAACAGAATCTCACCTGCCCCGGTGTCGTGATATCTCCTTTGTTCAAGGAAATATCTGTTTTGTCCAACGACGATTACATTTTTCAAAAACAGGAATATGAAGATTGAAATAAGTGAGAATATAAAAATGATTACGGAATTCGAGACCTTACCTTTAAAGATAAGTTCGTTGCAGCCATTTAGAATACCAAAAACAAAGGACTGACTTCCCGTTATTTCATTAACAAAAACTGAAGCAACACCACCGTAGTATTTTGTAGATGTTTTAGATATGGCATCGGGATTTTCAACGCCTTTTATATCAAAGACACCGTAAATAAATCGTAGAAGAATATCAGAATTGGATATTTTGTCATCCGGTCCGGTAATCTTACCTGACTGAACCTCTTCAACTACGCTTATGAGCTTCTCGTCTTCCGGAAGCTCATATCTCCTTGTGGCGAAGCTGTAACCACCATTGACAATGAAGGATACCATGAACACAATGATTATATTCAGATAGTACCTTCTTTTCAGATTCTTAAATCCCTCGCGACGAATATCTCTACGGGTGATTTTGTCTAACATAATACCTTTACCTTCCTAACTAAATAATAAGAAAACAATACAAAGATAATAATAACATAAAATTGTTGACATTAGTATAGCAAACGAGTAAAATGAAAATCGTTTTCAAAAACAAAATGAAAATGATTTTCATTTTTGGTATTAATCATTTCATAATTATATGAAAATATTATTAGGGAAAGCAGAATGAATAATAAAACTCAGTATAAAACTAAACAGAAAACTGAAATAATGGATTATCTCATCAGCATGTCCGGAACTCATGTAACGGTAAGTGATGTCAGCAGGCATTTTGAAAAGAAGGGTAATCCCATCGGTGTTACAACTATCTACCGACAGCTGGACAGACTGGTTGAGGAGGGCGTGGTCAATAAGTATATTACCGACAGTACCAGCCCTGCCTGTTATGAATATGTTGAGGCTGAACATAAAAAGATCAGAGGTGGCAACTGTTATCATTGCAAATGTGATAAATGCGGTAAGCTGGTTCATCTCCATTGTGAAGAGATAGAGGATCTGATCAGACATATAGAGAAGAATCATAAGTTTTTTATCAATCCTAAGAAGACAGTTTTTTATGGATTATGTGATGAATGCAGGGAGAATGAAGAAGATGCAGCTGTTTAAAAAAGATAGTACTTGTTTTACAAAGGCAGTTGCTCTGATTATTATGGTCCTGCTGTTATTTACATTTATCATATCTGCGTACTTTGTGGCGGAAGAATCGGCACATCAGGATTGCACAGGTGAAAACTGTCCTGTTTGTCAGACAATAGTTATGTGTCTGAATAACATAAGGATGAGTGCAGATACCGGCGCATGTTTCTTAATTCCGGTACTTTGTATGGTTCTTTTATGCGTAGTTTCGATAATAAGATCTTATGATTTTATTGGAAATACTCTTGTAAAGCAGAAGGTAAGGCTGGAAATCTGACCCTTTAAGCTGTTTGATTTAAATAAGCTTATAAATATGCAGAAACGAGGGTTTAATATATATGAATAAAAATATGTTTAGAAGAGTAGTTAGTTTTGTTCTGATCGCGGCAATGACTCTGGGACTCACCGCCTGTTCAGGAGGAAATGTAAAAGAAGCTCAAGGTAATAAATATAAGATAATAACAACTATCTTTCCGGAGTATGACTGGGTAAGAGAGATAGTGGGTCAGGGACATCTGAGTGCGGATAAATCCGCTGCAGAAGATTACGACATCACTATGCTTTTAGATAATGGAGTTGATCTCCACAGCTTTCAGCCTACAGCAGCAGATATAGCTAATATCTCTACTTGCGATATGTTTATTTATGTCGGAGGAGAATCTGACGGATGGGTTGATGATGCATTAAAAGAAGCAACAAATAAAGATATGATAGTTATAGATCTAATGGATGTTCTTAAAGACGTGGTCAAGGAAGAAGAAGTTGTGGAAGGTATGGAAGCCGAAGATGAGGACCATGACCATGAGGATGAGGACCATGACCATGAAGATGAGGACCATGACCATGAAGACGCTGATGAAGACCATGATCATGAAGATGCCGATGAGGATCATGAGGAAGGTCATCATCATGAAGAAGGTGAGATTGAATATGATGAGCATGTATGGTTATCCATCAAAAATTCAATGACTATCTGTGAATATATTGCAGATAAACTCACCCAGCTTGATAATGAGCATGCAGATGTATTTAAAACTAATCTGGATGAATTCAATGGAAAACTTGCAGAACTTGATAATGAATATAAGGCTGCTGTGGAATCGGCAGAAGTAAAAACAATTCTTTTTGGAGACAGATTCCCATTCAGATATCTGACAGATGATTACGGCCTTAATTACTATGCTGCTTTTGTGGGTTGTTCTGCAGAAACTGAGGCAAGTTTTGAAACCATAATCTTTTTAGCAGGTAAGGTTGATGAACTTGGACTTGGAGCAATCTGTACCATCGAGAACAGTGATCAGAAGATTGCCAATACAATAAAAGAAAATACTAAAACAGGTGATCAGGAGATTCTGACACTGAATTCCCTGCAGTCCATTACTTCTAAGGAAGTACAGGAAGGAGCATGTTATTACAGCACCATGAAGGACAATCTGGAAGTGTTGAAAAAAGCTCTTGGAGAATAAATAAACAAAGAATAGATGAAGATTGAAAGGACAGTGTGATGGCATATATCGAAGTAAAGGATGTCACAACCGGATATGATAACGAAGTTATTACAAAGCATGTGAACTTTAAAGTTGATAAAGGAGATTATCTCTGCATAGTAGGCGAAAACGGAGCCGGAAAAAGTACTCTGATGAAGACCCTTGTGGGTCTTACATCCCCTATTAAAGGAGAAATTGTTTTTGGTGATGAGATAGGAAAAAGGGAAATAGGTTATCTTCCACAACAGACATTTGTTCAGAAGGATTTTCCTGCAAGTGTATGGGAGATAGTTCTTTCCGGTAATCTGGCGAAGACCGGTCTCAGACCTTTTTATAATAAAGAAGAAAAGGCTCTTGCTGAAGCTAACCTTAAAAAGCTGGATGCATGGGACCTTAGAAAAAAGACCTTCAGAAATCTGTCAGGGGGTCAGCAGCAGAGAGTTCTGCTTGCCAGAGCTTTATGTGCCACAAGTAAACTTATTCTGTTGGATGAACCGGTAAGCGGACTTGATGCAAAGGTTACTGAAGAACTGTACAGCATAGTTCAAAAGTTGAATGAAGAAGGAATAACCATCATAATGATCTCACATGATATAAGCACAGCTGTTAAGTATTCCAGTCATATCTTACATCTTGGACATAAGCAGCTCTTCTTTGGAAAAACTGAAGATTATCTAAACAGTGAGGCTTATAAATTCTTCTCCAGTATCGGAGGTGACGATGATGAGTAATATGCTTTCAAATATTAATTTTGATAATACATCAACTCTTGGATACTATCTTCAGTTTGACTTTGTAATATATGCTCTTATAGTGGGAGTGCTTATTGCACTTTGTGCTTCACTTCTCGGAGTTACGCTGGTACTTAAGAGATATTCCTTTATAGGTGACGGTCTTTCACATGTGGCATTCGGTGCAATGGCAATTGCCACAGTTTTAAAACTGACAAATGTAACAATAATCGTTATGCCTGTTACAATTGTTGTTGCTGTATTCCTGCTTAGGTCCGGAAGCAAATCTATGCTAAAGGGTGATGCGGCAATAGCCATGCTTTCAGTAACCTCCCTTGCATTTGGTTATCTGATAATGAACGTTTTTTCATCATCCGCTAATATAACAGGAGATGTATGCAGCACACTGTTTGGATCAACATCTATTCTTACACTGGATAAAACTGAGGTACTTATATGTATTGTTTTATCAGTAATTGTTATAGCACTGTATCTGCTTTTCTATAATAAAATCTTTGCAGTTACATTTGACGAAACATTCTGCAGAGCAACCGGAGTTCCTGCGGCTACATACAATTTTCTTATTGCAGTAATTATTGCAGTGATCATTGTTCTGGGAATGAATCTTGTAGGAAGTCTTCTGATTTCAGCACTTATCGTTTTCCCGGCTCTTGCTGCCATGAGAGTGATGGGTACCTTCAGGGGCGTTGTGATCCTGTCGGTTATTTTCTCGGTGGTATGCTCCTTAAGCGGAATGATAGTGTCGATACTTTATTCAACACCTGTAGGCGCAACAATAGTTGCAATGGATCTGATATGTTTTATTATATGTCTGATAATAAATAAAATAATTAGAGGAAGAGCATCATAAAAATGAGAATTAATAATAAATCAAAGAAAATAATATGTCTTTTTATGGCCGCAGCTTTTGTATGCGCATCAGTCACGGCCTGCGGCTCCGGTTCAAAGGAATCCAAGCTTGATGGAAGTAATAATGTACAAAATGCTATAGATGAGCAGATTGCGAAGGAAAGCTCTACAGAGGAGGTTACAACTGAGGCTCCTAAGCCATTAGTAGAACCAACAACAGAGGCTACAGAAGAGAAAACAACAGAAGCTAAAAAAGAAGAAGCAACTCCTTCCGAAGCAGCTTCCAAGCCTAATGAAGTATATGATAAGATTGACATCGATCTAACTACAATGAGCAGTGATATGGTATATTCCACAGTGTATCAGATGATGTATGAACCAGATGATTTCGTTGGTAAGGTTGTTAAAATGTCCGGTGCGTATTATCCATCATGGTATGATGCCACGCAGCAATATTACCACTACGTTATCATTAAGGATGCAACCGCATGCTGCCAGCAGGGAATGGAATTCGTCTGGGGAGACGGAAGTCATGTATATCCTGATGAATATCCTGCCGAGCAGACAGATGTTGAGGTTGTAGGTGTATATGAACTTTACAAGGATAATCCTGACGATCAGATGGAGTATTGCAGATTAAAGGACTGCACATTTGAAGTAATCAATGAGGCCGGGAAATGATTTCCTGAGACAGTCCGTATCATCTATATCGATCTCAGCTCTTAGTATAAGGGCCAGAAGTATGGCAGACATAGCCATTCTGTGATCATGGTAAGATGAAATCTTAACAGGGTGCTGCTTAGCATCCTGTTTTTTATATGCATAAATTGTCAGAGTATCCTCGGTCTCTTCAGTTTCAATGCCAAAGGCCTTTAGCTGTTCGCGTATTCCCTTCACCCTGTCAGACTCCTTGATCCGAAGTCTTCCGATACCTGTGAAGATAGTCTTTTCAAAGGAGAAAGGTGCAACCATGGCCATGTATGGCACAATGTCCGGAATATCGGAGCAGTCCCAGGTGATTTCGCTTTCAGCCTTTGCATGAACTGCCGAAAGATAATCCAGAATTGC
>JAILMQ010000108.1 GCA_024692605.1 Eubacterium sp. | reverse complement strand
ATAAAAGATACACTTGATCCTAATGTAGAGTTTGTATCCGCATCTGACGGAGGATCAGAAACAAGTGGAGTAGTAAACTGGACACTTTCAAATGTAGCAGCAGGCACAGAAGGTGTTGTAACTCTTACTGTAAAGGTTCTTCCTGGAGCACTTTCTTCCAAGGGTGGACCAGGCAAAGTAGTAAACGGTGGAGACAATGCAACAGTAAAGGTTGGAAATGATAACGAATATACATTAAATGAAGTAGAAAATCCGGTAGATGAACCAACACCGGAGGCTCCACATAAGAAAGAAACAGCTCCTTACACCGGAAATGGCGAACTTGGTGGAGTAAAGGTTGGCGATGAGATAACCTATGAGATCAGCTACAAGAACTACATGCCAACAAAGGAAGATGTAGTTATCAACGATACACTAGATGCAAATGTTGAATACGTAAGTTCAACAGGAGGTGGATCATATGATGACGCAGCACATAAGGTAACCTGGACACTGTCAGATGTAGCAGCAGGTACAGAGGGAACAGTAACACTTACTGTCAAAGTACTTGAAGGAGCCCTTACATCAGAAGGTGGTACAGGAGAAGTAGTAAACGGTGGAAGTACCGCAACAGTAAAGATTGGAAACGCCTCAGAAGTAGAACTGGAAGAAGTAAAGAATCCTGTACCTGAAGAACCACATAAGAAAGAAACTTCACCTTATGAAGGTAACGGAGTCCTCGGAGCTGTTAAGGTAGGGGACGAGATAACCTACGAGATCAGTTATAAGAACTACAAATCGACAGCAGCAGATATCAAGATAAAAGATACTCTTGATCCTAATGTAGAGTTTGTATCCGCATCTGACGGAGGATTAGAAACAAGTGGAGTAGTAAACTGGACTATCACAGGTGTAGCAGCAGGAAAAGAAGGAAAAGTAACCCTTACAGTAAAAATCCTAAAAGGAGCTCTTAACTCAGAGGGTGGCCCGGGAAAGGTAATCAACAACGGAGATACAGCAACTGTTAAGGTTGGAAATGATAATGAATTCACCCTTGACACAGTAGAGAATCCGGTTCCGGAAAATCCACATAAGATGGAGACTTTACCATATGTTGGAAACGGAAAACTTGGTGGCGTAAATGTAGGTGATGAAGTCACATATGAAATCAGCTACAAGAACTACAAGAATAAAGTAGCAGACATCAAGATTAAAGATACACTTGATCCTAATGTAGAGTTTGTAAGTGCATCTAACGGTGGAACAGAAAACAGCGGAGTAGTAAACTGGACAATCACCGGCGTAGAAGCAGGAAAGGAAGGAACAGTTACTCTTACTGTTAAGGTCCTTGAAGGAGCACTTGAGAAAAACAGTGGTCCCGGCAAGGTAGTAAATGACGGAACAAAAGCATCAGTACAGGTTGGAAATGATCCTGAATATAACCTTGATACAGTAGAAAATCCGGTTCCAAAAACATCTGAGAAAAAAGAGGTAACACCTTATTCAGGCTTAGGTGAATTAGGTCCTGTTAAAGTGGGTGATGAAATAACCTATGAACTCAGTTACAAGAATTACAAAGATGTAGCAGCAACGGTTGTAATCAATGATGTACTTGATTCTAATGTAAAGTTTAAATCAGCATCTGATGGTGGAACTTGTGCAGGAGCAGATAGTACAACAGAAGGTGGAGGAACCGTAACCTGGACACTGACAAATGTAGCAGAAGGAAAAGAAGGAACCGTAACCCTTACAGTTGAAGTACTTGAAGGAGCATTAAAGGATGCAACACATAATGGTCCCGGCAAAGTAGTCAATAAGGGAGAAACTGCAACAGTAAAAGTTGGAAATGACAATGAATATACTTTAAATACTGTTGAAAATCCGGTACCTGAAGATCCACATAAGAAAGAGATTTCACCATACAAAGGAAATGGAGTACTTGGGGCTGTTAAAGTAGGTGATGAAATCACATACGAAATCAGTTACAAGAACTATAAGAAAGTAGCCGCAGATGTAGTAATCAAGGATACACTTGATTCAAATGTAGAATTTGTAAGCGCATCTGATAACGGAAAAGAAACAAGTGGAGTAGTAAACTGGACACTAAAAGATGTAGCAGCGGGAACAGAAGGTACAGTAAGTCTTACAGTTAAGGTTCTTGAAGGAGCACTTGATTCAAAGAGTGGTCCCGGAAAGGTAGTTAATGACGGAACAAAAGCATCAGTTAAGGTAGGAAATGATCCGGAGTTTAAGCTTGATACAGTTGAAAACCCTGTACCTGAAGTACCAACCAAAAAGGAAACAGTACCTTATCAGGGAACAGGAGAACTTGGCGGAGTTAAAGTAGGTGATGAAATAACCTACGAAATCAGTTACAAGAACTACAAGGATACAGCGGCAGATATCAAGATTAAAGATACACTTGATGCTAACGTCGAATTCGTAAGCGCAACCGATGGTGGATCAGAAACCAGAGGAGTAGTAAACTGGACAATACCTTCAGTAACAGCGGGAACAGAAGGTACAGTAAGTCTTACAGTTAAGGTTCTTGAAGGAGCACTTGATTCAAAGAGTGGTCCCGGAAAGGTAGTTAACGGAGGAGATACAGCATCAGTACAGGTCGGAAATGATAATGAATATACTTTGAACGAAGTAGTAAATCCTGTTCCTGAAAAGCCAACTAAGAGACAGATTTCTCCTTATGAAGGAACCGGAAAACTTGGTGAAATAAAGGCTGGTGATGAGATTACTTACGAAATCACCTACGTAAACTACAAGATGACTGCAACTGATATCGAAATATCAGACACACTCGATAAGAACTTAGAATTTGTAAGTGCATCCGATGGCGGAAAACTTGTAAATGGAACAGTTAAGTGGACTATAAAAGCAGTTCCTGCAGCAGGAACAGATTCAGTAACAATTACACTTAAAGTACTGCCTAGTGCATTAAAAGAAAATGGTGGACCGGGTAAGGTTGAAAACGGTGGTCCTTCATCAGAGGTTAAGGTAGGTAACGACAATGTTTACACATTGGATCTGGTTGAAAATCCTGTAATAGAGAGTTCGAAACCGGATGAACCGGAACCGGAAGTAAAACCTGACGACCCTGAAAAGCCTTCAAAACCTAAGAAACATAAAAAGGCAGTTGAGGAACCTGAGAAACCAAAAGATTCTAAGGTAACTAAAACACCTGACGCTAAAAAAACATCAGTAAAAACCGGTGATTCAGCTCAGGTATTACCGATAATTATAGTCATGGCGATTTCATTGATTGGTATAATGGTAATGGTTATGATTATGATGATCAGACGCAGAAGAAGATAGAAATAATATGGCACCCCGATTGTTTGTAAAAAATCAGTCGGGGTGTTATTATCATGATAGAAAATCAATCAGAAGAAGAGAATTAGGACTATGAAAAAATATGTCAAAACAATAAAAAAATTAGCAGGCTCGTCCTTTATTTTGATGCTCGGTTTGTTCGCCGCAGGATTTTTTAGTGAGTCTCACATTAAACTTTTTGCCGAACAAAGACGCGTCAAAGAACATGATGTCAGGGGATTAACCTCTATCTCAGATATAAGCTATGAGGAGACAACAGATGAAATACTCAATCCTTATATTGGTTTTTACAAGCCGGTTTATATGACCCTTTTAAAAGAGAATAATGATGAGGTGAATGAAAGCTTCAACCTGACGCATATCAGATGTGACCTATCAGAATTTTCCGGAAGCAGAAATGGTGTCGGAGATGCGGAGCTTACCGGGGACGCACTTGATACCTTTGAAAATGAGCTGAAGTTTATCAGGAAGAATCACCACACAGCAATAGTAAGGTTTGCATACCATCCTTATTTTGACAGCAATTATGATGTATACGAACCTTCCATGAAGATGATCCTGAAACATCAGGAACAATTGGGAGAAATAATATCAAGATATCCTGATGTAGTGATCGCTGTTGAATGTGGACTCTTTGGAAAATGGGGAGAAATGCATGGCAGCTCCATGGCAGTTCAGGATAATTTCAATCAGGCGATTGATAAGTGGCTCGAAGTTTTGCCACCGGAAGTAACTCTTAACTTGAGAACTCCCGGATATTTATGCGGCTGGAATGGTGCAGATATAAGTAAAATGTCATCTTATATCTATACACCAAAGGATAAGGAATACAGAGTCGGAATATATAATGACGGTTATCTTGGAAATGATGGTGGCGACAGACCGGACAGTGATCTCTGGACCTTTGTAAACAGAGAAGAGGAAATCAAATGGCTGAGCAATCAGGCAAAGCACACGCTTTACGGTGGTGAGATAGTTGCCAATGATGGCAGTGGAAATGTAAAGAATACCGCTGCTTATATGGAAACAGAAGCCTTCAGAACCCATACCAGTTATCTGAATCTTCTTTGGAATAACAACGTTGTGGACGATATGAAGAAGGAATCATATTCAGGAAAGGATCCTGTGTATGAAGGAAAAACCGGTTTTGAATACATCAGAAATCATATTGGCTACAGGTTTGTTGTAAGGGATGTACGGCTTACAAAAGAAACAACCACCTACGAGGATTTTGGACTGGAAGCCAAAATTGAAAATGTGGGATTTGCGAATCTTATAAGAGATAAAAAACTGATATTGATATTTGAAAATGAAAGTAAGAGTTACTCAGTTTTATTGAAGGATAAGAACCTGATAGATAAGTCTGTATTAAGTCCGACTGCGTGGGATTCTCAGAAAATAACAAAGCTTAAGGTTCAGCTGGATCTGCCCGAGGATATGCCCATCGGTGAATATAAAGTATATCTTCGACTTGCAGATGATGAAAGCACTAAGAGCCTTAGTGGTTATCCGATAAAGTTTGCAAATAAAGATAAGTCCGAAGAAAAAAACGTCTGGAGTAGTGATAATGGAGCAAATCTTCTCGGAAGTTTTTCTATAGCAGATATATCTACAATAGAAAAAGATGAAGGTCAAGATGGTAAAGCTTCAGAGTCAGGTATGACAGAAGATAATAAAACCACCTTCCATGTCGGAAAAAAGAAGGTAAAAAATAAATCGAAGATCAAGAAAACTGCAAAGATAAAAATAAGAGATAAAGATAAAATAAAAAAGATTACCCTTAACGGAAAGAAGGTAAAGATTAAATCCGGTAAAAAAACATTTACATTGAGCTTAAAAGCATATAAAAAGAAGTTGAGGAAGAAGGGTAAGTGGAATACCCTCGTTGTGGTAGATGCAAAGGGTAACAGGCGGAATCTTAAGTTTAAAACCAAATAAAAGTAATATGTTGAAAGCCCCGAGAAAAGGAGGTAAAGATAATTGGAATACAAAGGCGGAAACACAGTTCTTGCAATCTGTTATGATTTTGACAAGACTTTGTCACCTACTGATATGCAGGCCCAGGGATATATTCAGTCGGTAGGCTACGACGTAGATGAATTCTGGAAAAAAACGAATATTCTTGCTGAAGCAAATGATATGGATGGAAACCTTGCATATATGTACGTTATGATGGATGAGGCAAGAGGAAGGCTGATATTCAATCGTGAGAAGCTGGAGGAATATGGAAGCAGAGTAAGTCTTTTTCCGGGAGTAGAGGGTTGGTTTGACAGAGTAAATGAATATGGTAAATCTAAAGGAGTTACTGTTGAACATTATATTATCTCATCCGGACTTAAAGAGATGATAGACGGCACAGAAATTGCAAAAAAGGGAGTATTCAAAAAGGTTTATGCCAGCAGTTTTTATTATGATGAGCGAGGAGTTGCGGTATGGCCGGCACAGGTAATTAACTATACCAATAAAACCCAGTTTCTGTTCAGAATTGAAAAGGGAGTCCTTGATGTAAATGATGATAAGGTAAATGACTACTTCCAGCCGGAAAATATGAGAGTACCTTTTAGAAATATGGTGTACATCGGAGACAGCGATACAGATATCCCGTGCATGAAGCTGGTGAATATAAATGGTGGACATTCAATCGGAGTATACAATCCCGAGACCCAGAAAAAAGATCGTGTTTATAAGATGCTACGCGATAATCGTATCCGATATATAGCACCGGCTGATTATTCAGAGGGATCAGAACTTGATAAACTCCTTAGTGCAATCATAGATAAGACTGCAGCATATGAGACCTTGGAAACAAAGCATATTCGTGACGTTTATGAAAGCATGTAAAAGAATAAGGGACAAGGTGAACGGCACCTTGTCCCATTTTTATATTCAATGATAATTACTCTATTGTAAATTCTGTTTTATTTATGGTTATTTTTTCTATCTGCTCAACGTCTACGAGACGGTTGAAGAGGGTGATAACGTGGTTGTCGATTGAACCACAGATGTAGGCATAGCTGGCCACCTCTTCGTCGGGATTATATGTGCTTCCGGTATCATATGGATGCTTTACAGCAGATATCAGATAAGTAGTTCCATCTTTATATGTGATCTCCATCTTATAAACATTATCTATACATGGATCTCCATCAAAAGTGTTACTAAAGTCTATTCCCTGATTTAAGTCGACATTCATGGCTATTGGAGATATTTCCAAACTACCGCCTTCTTTACTTGTAAATGTGGTAGATTCAATCTCATCAGATACAGGTATATTTACAGAATTCTCTTCTAAAATGAATTCTTTATCATAATCTGCATCAGGATTTTCAGCGAGCTTATTATTGATTTCACTTCTTGGTATTTTGTAAACGGTGTAGCTGAGTGTAAGATGATCGGTAATAACTTCAGAAGATGTCAGTGGAATATCATCACCATCAAAACCTGCTCTGTTATCTACCATATACTCATAACAGTAAAGCTTATCTGCTGTTGATTTTTCAAGATCAACATATATTTTACCGGCACCTTCATTGAAGCTGAACAAAATATTAGAATCCTCATTTAACCATGCACCCTTAGTTTCATTATCCAGCTCACTGTAATTCAGACAGTCAACTCCGCCTTCTTTTTCAAGAGTATATTCTGCGACGATACCATTCTTATCTCTGATAATGGAAAGTACTGTCATTTTTGTATCACCTATCTGGATTTCAGTTGTTTCGTTTGCAACCTTATCGCCAATCAATTCATCTGCTTTTTCTTCGTCTGTTTCCACATACTCAACCTTAGGCATGGTTACAGTTATTTCGTTTGGCTTTCCATTTTCATCCACTTTTTCCTCTTCAACGAAAGTTTCTTCGTGGCTTTCTATGGTTTTCTTTCCTGCATTTCCCCAAAGCCTCTGGAAGAGTTCTCCATTTGTAGCCGCATTTACTGCAAACGGTGTAGCAATAATGAGAACTGCTGCTGCAACGGCTACTTTGACGAAGCTTCGTGATGTAAAGCCCAGCATCTCTTTTCTGTATGCTCTTAGATTCTGTTCTTTTCTACGATTGTATCTATCTGAAAATGTATGCTTTTCAAAATTCTCGTCTATTCTATCGAATTCCTCTACACTGATTTCAGGAGGGAAATTCTCATAGTCTTTATATTCGTTACTCATAAGTCTTTTCTCCTTATCCTCATTGGCAAATTACAGATTCACCTGCATATCCTTCTTTTGTCACATAGTCTTTCATCATCTGTTTGGCACGCTCATATCTCTTTCGTACATTTGCCTCTGTGATGTGTAGCCTGGTGGCTGTTTCTTTGGTTGTGTATTCTTTTATTACAAGACAGTTCACAACCTCATAATACTTATTAGGAAGACAACTCATAATTGCATTCCAGTCTGTATCCGGATTCAGATCCATTTCAACCATCGAACCGACTCTTTCATCCTTATCAGTCAGATACATATATTCACTTTCTTTTTTGGTTTTATTATAGATAGTAATAGCAGCATTTTTAATGACTGTTATTATGTATCTCTTGCAATCATCGGAGTCTGCCCTGTCAAACTGTACTTCATGCTTCATCAGCTTCAAAAATGCATCCTGCACGGCATCCTCTGCTTTTCCTTCATCATGTAGGATGCTATATGCTACGTAATACATTTTCTGTTCGTACAGCTTGTAACAGGTCTCGATGAATTTAACCTGTTTCTTTGCCATTTGCACTTTAATTACCTCTTTCGTGATTATTATTTTTTCTACCATCCATGTAAGATAATCCGTACGTTTTGTTCTTACACCCATAATAACTGAACAATGCATCATTTTGTGACAAAAAATTTAAAAAATGTTAAAATGTGTTTGTTTTTGGCGGAATAATAAAAGAGAGATTGGAAATATGTTAAAGAATGAGATTATACTTCCGGGTGTACAGAATTCCCGTGAGCTGGGAGGAATTCCGGCAGGAAATAGCGAAGTAAAAAAAGGTGTTCTTATAAGAACAGGAATGTTACATGGCGCTTCACCTGAGGCAGTCAAAACAATTAGTGAGACCTATCATGTTCAGAGGATTGTTGATTTTCGAATGAAATTCGAATCGACAGAAAGCAGGGATCCGGATATTCCGGGAGCCATAAATATCAATCTTCCTGTGGTGGAGATTGATGACTATATCGAAAAAGCAGGTGATATAGTTATGGAAAAAAAGGATATGCTTAATCTTAATGATAGAGAAACCATGACTAAGATTGCATTTGAATCTGGTCTGATAGGTCCGGATATGTATTTAATGTTTCTGCTTAATGACAGGGGAAGAAAAGCATATAAAGAATTCTTTGATATACTCATAGAAGCAGATCCTGATAAGGGGGCAATACTCTGGCATTGCACTGATGGAAAGGACCGGGCAGGTCTTGCTTCTGCATTGTTACTTGCTGCTCTGGGAGCGGAAAAAGAAGTTATATATGAAGACTTCCTTCTGACAAATGTGTTTAATGCTAAAAAAGTAGAAGCCATTAAAGAAAAATATGCAGACCTTCCACAGGATAAGCTGGATGCAATGATATTCGTGGGAGGTGGTGTCATTGAGAGCTATCTTACAAATGTTTTTGATACAATGGATAAAAACTTTAGTGGAATGAGTGGTTATCTTTCAGAGGGGCTGGGTTTAAAAAATGAAGATGTCAGGATATTAAGAGATAAGTATTTGACATAAGCATAAAAGCTAATAAAATCCGTTGTTGCAGAAGGAAATATATGGTAGAATAGGTGTCGATTTGTGAAAATCGGTGATCTATTAAATCTCTAAAATAAAGATTTGGAAAAGAGGAAATAATTATGGCTGACAAAAAAGTAGAAGCAATTACCTCCATGGAGGATTTTGCACAGTGGTATACCGATGTAGTTGTAAAGTCTGATCTTACAGGTTATACAAGTGTTAAGGGATTCATGGTGCTTAAACCCGCCGGTTATGCTATCTGGGAGCTTATTCAGAGACAGCTTGATGATAGATTTAAAGCAACCGGAGTAGAAAATGTATATCTTCCAATGCTTATTCCTGAGGGCCTTCTTCAGAAGGAGAAGGATCATGTAGAAGGCTTTGCTCCTGAGGTTGCATGGGTAACTCACGGTGGACTTACAGAGCTTCAGGAAAAACTTTGCGTAAGACCTACATCAGAAACTCTGTTCTGCGATTTTTATCAGAAAGATATAACATCATATAGAGATCTTCCAAAAGTATATAATCAGTGGTGTTCAGTAGTTCGTTGGGAGAAGGAGACAAGACCATTCCTTCGTTCAAGAGAATTCCTGTGGCAGGAAGGTCACACAGCACATGCTACAGCTGAAGAGGCTCAGGAGAGAACAATTCAGATGTTAAATGTATATGCTGATTTTTGTGAAGAGGTTCTGGCAATTCCTGTTATCAAGGGTCAGAAATCTGAGAAGGAAAAGTTTGCCGGTGCAGTTGCAACCTATACTATAGAAGCACTTATGCATGATGGTAAGGCACTTCAGTCCGGAACAAGCCATAACTTCGGTGATGGATTTGCTAAGGCTTTTGGTGTTCAGTATACAGATAAAGAGAATCATCTTCAGTATGTACATCAGACATCCTGGGGTGTTACAACAAGACTTATCGGAGCAATCATTATGGTTCATGGTGATGATAATGGTCTTAAGCTTCCACCAAGAGTTGCACCTACCCAGGTTATGATCGTACCAATTCAGCAGAAGAAGGAAGGCGTTCTTGAGAAGGCTGAAGAACTTCGTGAGAGACTTTCAAAGGTTTCAAGAGTAAAGGTGGATGATACAGATAAGTCACCTGGATTCAAATTCGCTGAATGTGAGATGAGAGGAATTCCACTCAGAGTTGAGATAGGACCTCGTGATATTGAGAATAATCAGTGCGTTGTTGTAAGACGTGATACAGGTGAGAAGATCTCTGTTAATCTGGATGATCTTGAAACTACAGTTACTGAGCTTCTTGAAACTATCCAAAAGGATATGCTTGAGGCTGCACGTGCTCACAGAGACAGCCATACATATGTTGCAAAGAACTGGGATGAGTTTGTTGATACAGTAAACAATAAGCCTGGATTTATTAAAGCAATGTGGTGTGGAGAGACAGAGTGCGAAGAGAACATCAAGGCAGAGACAGGAGCAACAACCAGATGTATGCCATTTGAGCAGGAGAATCTTGGTGAAACCTGCGTATGCTGTGGAAAGCCGGCAAAGAAGATGGTATATTTCGGACGAGCATACTAAAATCAGTTAATAACAGATTATAATGTACTTGTAAAACACAGAGGCGGCGTAAGTCGCCTCTGAAATTGCATAAGTACATTTTGACAGGATTATAATTCAGGTGATATTAATGCATATAGAAATGCCTTCGGGTGTTAAGTATATAATAGAACAATTGAAAAACGGCGGCTATGAAGCATATGCAGTAGGTGGGTGTGTCAGAGATTCCATTCTGGGAAGAAATCCTAATGACTGGGACATAACTACATCAGCCAAGCCGGAGGATGTAAAAAGTATTTTCAGAAGAACAATTGATACAGGAATACAGCATGGTACAGTTACTGTAATGCTAAAGGACGAGGCTTTTGAAATCACTACCTACCGTATAGACGGTGAGTACAGTGATCATCGCAGACCCGATGGAGTTACATTTACCAGTGAACTTTCAGAGGATCTTCTGAGAAGAGACTTCACCATAAATGCAATGGCCTATAATGACGAAGACGGACTTGTGGATCTTTATGGAGGCCTTCAGGATCTGGATAATAAGATCATCAGATGCGTAGGTGATCCGGATGAAAGATTTGATGAAGATGCACTTAGAATCATGAGGGCAGTCAGATTTGCAGCACAGCTTGGTTTTGAAATAGACAGCGAAACAAAAGCGGCTGCTGCAGGACATGCAAAGGAACTAAAAGAAGTAAGTGCTGAAAGAATTGAGACGGAGCTGA
Organism: Eubacterium sp.; assembly: GCA_024692605.1. GTDB lineage: Bacteria > Bacillota > Clostridia > Lachnospirales > Lachnospiraceae > Eubacterium_Q. The sequence goes on along the minus strand of JAILMQ010000108.1, from coordinate 4,289 downwards.
CGAAGCTTATTACTTCAGACCATCCGGAAAAGATTATGGAAATGTATGAGCTGGGAATAACTGCTGTAATACTTCCGGAGTTTGATGAGATGGTTATGACTGAGCAGAATTCACCTTATCATTTATATGATGTCGGACGACATACTGTGGAAGTTATGAAGAATACTTCGCCAACAAAGGTGATGAGATATACGGCGCTTCTCCATGATTCAGGAAAGGTAGATAAAAAGACCACTGACGAAGCCGGGGTGGACCACTTCAAGGGGCACGCGTTTGTCAGTGAGAAAAAGGCAAGGGTTATCCTGAAGCGTCTTAGGATGGACAACGATACCATAAGGGATGTCAGTACGCTATGTCTGTGGCATGATTTTGGAATAAATGGTGCATCAAAAAAAGCTGTAAGAAGGATGCTGAGTCAGATGGGACCCCAGTATTTTGATCAGCTTGTTGAGATAAAGAAAGCAGATATGCTTGGCCAGAGTGATTATCTTCTTGAGGACAGACAGCAGAGATTTGATCAGCTTGTGCAGTATCACGAGGAAATAGTGAGAGATAAGGATCCCCTTAGCATTGCCGAATTAGAAATAAATGGAAAAGATCTTATAGATATGGGAATAAAGCCCGGTCCGAAGATGGGAGAAATACTTCAGGAGCTTTTAGACAGTGTGCTGGAAAACCCATCAATGAATAAAAAAGAAACGTTGATTGAATATGTGTCGAAGAGGTTAAAAGAATGATCGATTATACATTAAAATCTAAAATAGATAATGTTTTTAAACTGGTGGATGATATTCAGAATTCCAATCCCGGAATTACCCAGGCAACAGGAATGACCATACGAGAGATGCTTAAATACAATCTTCTTCAGTTTGTGGGATTTCTTTTTGAGTCTGATGGAACAGATGGTCGGGGAGAACTTCAATTCGTTCAGGACTATCTTGGAACAGTTATGAGCATTTCTCAATTTATTAATTTTAAATATGGGAAATGTATGGATTCGGATTTTATCAATACACCTCCAAGATGCATGCTCTACATCGTTAAAAGCGATCTGACAGATGGCTCTGTTAAATCATCATCCGGAAGACCGGTTTCGAAGGAAGTAGTTGAGCTTTTTAAAGATCTGGGAATGGCATTTGTTTCTGTGAATGGTGAATCCGTAACTGAACTTGCAAATCTTTCAAACTATTCCATCATGCTGGATAATTTTCTGAAGGAATATGGTCTGTATTTTACTGATGGAATTCCAAAGAACAGAATCAATCCAAAAAGCAAGAATCTTCGAAATAAAGTAGATGCACAGAAAACCAAGGCAGAAAATACTGCTAAAGCAGGAGCCCAGGCTATGAAGGAGGAGGGGCTTGATGTTCAGCCTGAAGAAACCTTCGAGCAGCTGATGGAGGAATTAAACAGTCTGGTGGGTCTTCAGTCTGTAAAGCAGGATCTGACCAATCTTATCAATCTTGTAAAAATCAGAAAGCTTCGTGAATCCCGTGGAATGAAACAGCCGGATATTACACTTCATCTGGTTTTCTCAGGCAATCCGGGAACAGGTAAAACTACAGTGGCAAGACTTCTGGCAAAGATTTATAAAAATCTTGGTGTAGTGAGTCAGGGACAGCTTATTGAGGTGGACCGTTCTAATCTGGTAGCTGGATATATCGGACAGACTGCTGTTCAGACAGCGGAGATAGTTGAAAGTGCCATAGGAGGAATTCTTTTTATTGATGAGGCTTACACTCTTGTAAAGGGTGGGGATGAAAAGGACTTTGGACAGGAGGCCATCGATACTCTGCTTAAGATGATGGAAGATAACAGAGATGATCTCATCGTAATAGTTGCCGGTTATACAGATAAGATGGAAGAGTTTGTTAATTCCAATCCGGGACTTAAGTCACGTTTTAATAAATATATCTTCTTCAATGACTATTCCGGCAAGGAGCTGACTAAGATATATAATTCAATGGCTAAGAAACAGGAGTATGTTCCTGACAAAGAAGCAGCCAAATGTATTGAAGAGTATCTTACAAAGCGTGCAAAGGCTCATGAAGAGAACTTTGCAAATGCAAGAGAAGCAAGAAACTATCTGGAGAGATGTATAGAACGTCAGGCAACACGTATTGTTGAGATAGAAGATATAAGTGATGATGATCTAAAAACACTTAGGGTAGAAGACGTTAAAGAATAAAATTAGATTATTATAAAGGAGTCATAAACTTATTATGAGTTCAGCAAAAACTATGTCCCGTAGGGAAATGCTGACTGAAACACCAATACCTCAGCTTATAATAAAACTATCAATACCAACTATAATCAGTATGCTGGTTACAGCATTTTACAATTCCGCAGATACATATTTTGTAGGCAAGATTTCCACTGAAGCTACGGCTGCAGTGGGACTTGTTTTTTCTGTGATGGCTATAATTCAGGCCCTGGGATTCTTTTGTGGACATGGCTCGGGAAACTATCTGTCAAGAATGCTTGGTGCAGGCAAAATGAAAGAAGCAAATGATATGGCTTCAAGTGGATTCGCCCTTTCACTTATTCTTGGAGTAATAGTTGCCCTTATAGGAAATATTCATATTCACAGGATTGCCTTCTGGCTTGGAGCTACCCCAAATACAATTCAGGATACGGAAAACTATATGAGGATAATCCTTATAGGTGCTCCGTTTATGATGGGACAGTTTGTAATTAATAATCAGCTGAGATTTCAGGGAAGTGCCATATATGCTATGGTGGGTCTGATGTGTGGAGCTGTGATAAATGTAGTACTTGATCCCATTCTTATTCTGAAGCTGGGAATGGGTGTAAAGGGTGCCGCAATCGCCACAGTCAGTGGTCAGATAGTAAGCTTTATAGTCCTTATCATAGGAAGTCGTAAGGGTGAAAATATTCGCTTACATATAAAAAATGTTCATATCAATATGAAGTTTCTGACAGAAATAATCAATGGAGGAGCACCTTCACTTTTCAGGCAGGGGCTAGCTGCAGTATCAACACTTCTTCTTAACAATTTCGCAGGAATGTACGGAGGAGATGCTGCAATAGCAGGAATGTCCATAGTCACCAGAGTTATGATGATGATGATCTCAGCACTGATTGGATTCGGACAGGGTTACCAACCCGTATGTTCATTCAATTATGGAGCGGGTTTAAAAAACAGAGTGAAGGAAGGTTATTTTTTCTGTGTAAGATGGGGAACTATATTTCTCACGGTGCTGGGGATTCTCGCATTTGTATTTGCTCCTGATATTGTAGGATGGTTCAGAGATGACGCAGCAGTTATAGAAGTTGGTAAAGTGGCCCTTAGATGTCAGTCATGTGTACTTCCGCTGAACGCATTTATAGTTATGTCCAATATGATGCTTCAGTCAATGGGAAAGGGCGTGAAGGCCAGTATAGCTTCCTCGGCCAGAAATGGAATATGTTTTATACCTCTGATTTTTATCCTGCCATATTTCTTTGGTCTGACAGGAGTAGAGATAACCCAGACCTGTGCAGATTTTTTATCAGTTATAGTTACAGCACCCATGGCAATAACCGAACTTCGGAAATTAAAATAGTTGAACAAACATTTAGCAATGTTGTATATTCTGATATTCGAGTATATGATAATATAAAAATAGCTTATAAACAAAGGGAGGGAGAAGTAAAATGACTCATAAGTATTTTTACAGTATTAAGAATTGGAAAAGAATTATTAGTTTTATCACAGCAATAATTATTTTCATAGGTATATCTGCTCCTGTAAGTGTTTCTGAAGCAGCTGAAGAGAAGGTTAAGATAAGTGTAGTATCAGATGTATATTTGAAGGAATGGGGAGGGCGAGTATATTCTTATGATACAAATGGCCTGTTAGAAGCTGTAACATATTGCCCTATGGTAGGTGAAGTTACAAGCATTTCAAAATTTAGTTATAAAGGGAAAAACCTTGTAAAGTATATTGATGCAAATTCTAAAACAACACAGTTTAAGTATAATAAAAAGAATAGATTAAAATCCTTAAAGAAAAAAGGCAATTCAATAGTACAGTATAAATGTGACAAAAAAGGGCGTGTTAAAACAGTAACCTGGAAAACAAAAAAGAAAGTTGATCAGGTACAGGGTACTTATAAAGAAAAACGTTATTATAGTAAAGATAAGCTGGTTAAAACAACTTTTATCGAGCCTTGGTTTGATGATGAAGTAGGTATGGTATATAATTCAGAACATGTTTTAACTGCTTGGTTTAAATACTATCCTAATGGTATGTTAAAAAGTATAAATGCAGGAAAAGGTATAGTTGG
>JAILMQ010000105.1 GCA_024692605.1 Eubacterium sp. | reverse complement strand
GAGGCTTCTTCAGTCAGATCCAGTTCTGGTGCATAATCCTTATACTCAGGATAATGATAAACATAGTCAATTGTTTCAGGATATTTACCGGCAAAATATATGAGATAGGACGGATAATATTCCGCATTCTCATTCATATATTCAAGCTTCTCATTATCAGTCAGATCTTCAGGAAGACTCCCATCGTAATCAGCACTATAATGTACGTCCCCCGAAGCATCCGTGGAAGTACTCTCCACTGCTTCTATCGTATCTTCTATGATATCGATATAAGCAACCTCTCCTTCGCTGTTAATGTATTCTATCCTGTCAACAACCTTTGCATCAGTTTCACTCGCTTTGGCTTTTAGCTTTTTAGCCTTTGCCTCATAAGAATCATCAACATCATAAGATTCCCCATCATCTGATTTTGATAATTTCTTCCCGCTGGATCTGACCTTTACGGCAGATACCAACGGAAACAAAGCTATAATAACCATAGCCAAAAGACTAATATATAAAATTATTCTGTACTTAAATCCTCTACTCATGTTTTATTTTACAATTATCTTTGCGGTAACAGTTTTTGTAGCTTTTTTGTATTTGTCATTTCCTGCTGCCGTTACTTTGATCTTTATCTTGTAGGTTCCTTTCTTTAGGCCTTTTTTTATAGTTACTTTACCGGTCTTTTTGTTTATAGTTATCTTTTTGTTGCCGGATTTTTTAGCATAGGTTATTTTACCCTGAGCCTTACTTACTTTCAACACTTTCGACTTTACCAAAGTAACTTTTTTAGTTTTAAGTGTTTTAGCTTTTACATTTGCCTTTTTACCTTTTACAGTAAGAGTATTATCCAGTTTCTCTTCCTGAGGTTTATCTGCCTTTACTTCCAGCACTGATTCACCATTTAAAAGCATTCCGGCAATCGACTGCTTGCAGGCAGTCACAGAATAATATTGATCTTCTTTTTCGTTATAATCGGTATCTATATACTTTGTGCCATCAATGTATTCTTCACTTATAACCGTTTTAAGATCTTTATCCTTATATTTACGAACAAGGTAGCAATCCGTATTATCCACTTCCTGCCATGCGAATCGAAGCTGTCCGTAATCTTTTGATGTAACCTTTGGTGAACAGAATACTTTATCACTTACGATATAAAGTGAGTAATCAGTTGTTGATTTGGTTCCGGAACCATTTACCTGAATGGCCTGCAATTTATATGTTCCCGCTTTTTCTGCTTTATAGCATAGTTTAGATTCTTTATTCTTTTTGTCAGGATTATCAGTAGCAATGATGTTATCATCCATATCCTTGATACGCAGGAAGGTTTCAGTATCGTTGCTAAACATTAATGCTGTAATTGTCTCATCTTTCTCCAGATCAATATGATATTCATGATAATAGAGATCGTCCATGTCCGGCGTGTCCTCTAATGCGGTTTTGGTAGCAACTACATCCATCATATCATCCATAGTGAACGTATCCGATGTAACAAACGGCTTTTTATCCACAGTTTTATAAGATTTTTCCTTAACTGTAACTGAACAAACTTCGGAAACATCGCCACATGTTACAGTTATATCAGCCTGCCCCACAGATTTTGCAACAAGAATACCCTCATCATCCACACTTACAACATTTTCAGCACTGGATTTAAATGTAGCCTTAGCATTATCCGTATTTCCAGGGTATACAGCATATTCTATTGAAGTATCCATTCCCTCATAAAGACTGATTTCTTCCTTATTGAGTACAATCTGTTCAGGAGCTGTTTTCTCAGAAAGGAGATTCCTCATGGCTGTATTAAGATTAATACGTCCAAAGCTCTGTCCGCTCTTTTCAGCGGAAAAGCTTTCATTTCCGGAACTCGTATAAAGAAGATTCTTAATCTCTCTTATCGTAAGGTCAGGTTTTGCAGAAATCAAAAGTGCTGCTGCAGCTGTAACAACCGGACACGAAGCGGAAGTTCCGTCAAATGTTTCATAAGATGTATTTCTCAAATAAGAGGTTGTATATATGTAACTACCCGGTGCAGATACATCTCTTTCAACACCATAACATGAAAAGCTTGACGGAGTTCCATCCAACTCATGTGCCATAACACATATTGCATAAGGTGTATCTCCGGGCGTATGTATGAAATTCGAACCGGAGTTTCCAGCAGCACATACGCAAAGAGCACCTTTTTCCCAAGCGTATTTGACAGCCATTTCAAATAATAAGTCTCTTGAGTATCCACCTACACTCAGATTAATTACCCTTACACCTTTATCGGCCAGATACTTAATCCCCATAACAATGTCTATTGAATCAATACCTTTCGTTACAGATCCGGCATCAACCACAATAGCCTTTGCTCGTCCGCCTGCAATACCTGCACCACCGATACCATTATTAATATCAGCCACAATAATACCTGTGACACTGGTACCATGACCAATATCATCATCAGAATTATCTACGGCCCGGAAATCCTTCTGGACTCCATCATTAAATGTAACACATTCATCTTTCAGAACCCCGCCCTGAAGATCTACATGAGTACGTCTTACACCTGTATCAACAATTCCTATAAGTACTTTTTCATCTTCAGGTAGAGACGTATTACCTAATTGTTCCCAAGCTCCTGCAGCATTAATACTTCCGGCATAATCCTCATCGTCAAAGGGATCCTCGCTAAGATATAACATTTTATCATCCTGATACGCAGGATCATTAGGATAATCCGAACCTTGGGAACCGTCTACTTCTGTGAATTCATAAGTATAGTTTGGCTGTGCAAAAAGAACTTTATTCTCATCATTTATCGCATTAACCGCCATAAGTTCTGAGCCATCCTCAACTTCAACCAATGCAACCCTCGCTCCATCATTCAGGGTAGTTACATGATCAACTTCTCCATCAACTTCATCTACCATTTCCTGAATATCAGACTTTGTTGTTTCTCGTTCAGTCACAACTATAAGCTGACCCGGTTTAAATTCCGGTAATGACATCTTACTTTCTTCATTTGCATCATTTGTATCTATAGCAGATGCACTTGCGGACACCGGACAAATACTTAATGCCATCAGTAAAGAAAGCATGATCGCTGAAGTTTTTTTAAGTTTGTTCATATTTCACGCCTCCTTTCCTTATCTTACCTTAACTTTTTTACTGGCAGACCATTCACCATAATAAGTCTTACCATCGACAATCTTATATGCTCTTATCTGAACATAATAGGTCTTCTTTGCAGCTTTAATAGTATATCCCTTTTTACTATATTTTTTAACTGTTTTGGTTTTTACCTTCTTTTTAAAACTCTTATCTGTGGAATATCTGATGTTGTATCCTGTTGCTTTTGCATCTTTCTTCCACTTAACAGTAAATTTTTTCTTTCCCTTGATCAGTTTTGTAAGCTTAGCTTTTGCAGGAGTGTTCTTTGCTTTTTCCGCCTCAGCTTTTGCCTTAGCCTCAGCTTCTGCTTTTGCCTTATTATATGCTTCATTGGCAGCAGCCTCCTTAGCCTGAGCTTCCAGATCAATACACTTGATTCCATTTTCCTTGGCATATCTGGCGCCTTCGCTTCCTGCCTTTGCATATATAACAAAATCGGAAACCTTTTCTATATCCGTGTATCCTGCAATCCAATCATAATTACCGGTATATCCTATTGCGTATTTACCAATCTGTTTTACAGTTGGTGGTATAGTTATTTCCTTTAACTTAGGCGTATTAAAAAACGCATATGCTTTAATCGTTTCAATACTCTCAGGTATAGTAACAGATGTCAGTTCATCACACTCTACAAAGCATCCATCATCATCAAACTCAGAACCATTTGGATTGGCTCCTCCTATATGAACTACAGGATGCTCTATACCATCATCAAGAATAACCTTATCTCGTATTATGAATTCAGACATTTCATAATCTCTGTAGCCACTGACCATGGCAGTACCATCGCTGGTAATTGCATATCTAATACCATCGATAGTTTTTACAGGTTTAACATATACTCCAACAGGATCAGAAACAGCAATGGGTTCCGCATCCTTATCAGAACCTATTTCATATAATAGGAATCTGTAATATGCATTTTGTCCGGATTTCGAAGGAACACCTCCAACCCACTCAAAATCAGGATAGACAGATGATATCTTGCCTCCATATCCAGATTCGACACACCTGAATCTATCGGAAAGTGCATTTCCATCTTCATCATAAAATCCGCGAACATCTTCAAATCCTTTATAGTAGTAGTTATCAAGTACATATGTGGTTGAAACACCATTCTCCGTTACAACAAGGGCATCTCCAAGATTGAACGACGGTTTCCATCTATATGAGAGTGATTCTTCAGGTGTGACCATTTCAACAGTAACCGGATCAATTTCGGAGATCGGACGATATTCCACAGTTATATTATCCTGGATGCTTCTTGCAGCCACATTAATTTTCAGTTGCTTGAAAGCACTGCCGAGATCGGTCTTGAAGTCTCCGTTATGTTTTTCACTGAACACATTCAGTATATATGTGCCTGGCTTGAGACCATTCGGGATATCTACATCCGCGGTGCCTGCTTCACTGTTTTTTGCGATGCTTCCGTAATAGAGAGGTGTACCGTCTTCCTCGGTAAGGAGCACCGAGACAAATTCATCATTACCTGTATTTGCACCTGAGTATTGGATACTTTCAGTCCAACCGCTGTACCCTGCTTTCCTGGTGTGCAGTGTATCAACGTCATTGTCTTCCCCCGAATCTGCAAATGATGCGTTGAAAGCCCTGCTGCTATCCAGAAGTGTCAGCTTACATTCCGAGTTAGTAAGTGTATTAAAAGCTGCAAGCGTACTCCCTGCTTCTTCTGTTTTTCCGCCTTCAGCTGCCGAACGCATGAGTACAGTGCTCTGATCCAGTATGAATGCTGGACGTAAGTAGTCATATGTATAAACCTTGCCGTAATAATCCAATGCTCCGTTAGCAGCGATGGTACCTCTGAATGTATCACTTGTCCAGACCGACCTGAGCCAGTATTGTCCGTGGCTGCTGTCTTCCCGGTCAACAAGATAATAAACAGCTTCTCCGGCAGACAACAAGAAAATCTTTTCTCCTGTCAGGTCGGAGGCAAAATAGTCTTTATAGTAAATGTCTTTCTTATATGCCGGTGCGATTGCATTTTTTTCATCAGCGGAAAAACTATCATCATACAATTTGTTCATACGTACTATCGTATCATCCCATGAGTAACCGCGGCCAATGCCTTCATTTATTGGATAATCTAAAATCAGTAACCATTTATCATTACTCTTACCGATTACTTTCCAGACTTTGTCTCCCATATGAATTTTTCCGTCATGATTGACGGTCATACCTTCAATAGGTCCGTACTTCTGCTCATAACCGGCATCATCAAGAACTTCGACCCGAGTCTGGGTAGTGAGGCCCCTAAATGTAATCGTCAGTGTTTTTATTCCGGCTGTTTCACTGTCAAAGCCGGAAACCATATCCAGCTCGACCGGATATGTATCTTTGTTACCGTCTGACTCTACAGTAGTCATGGTCATGCCATCAACATTCAAGGTATCGCCAATGAGATAATAATATTTTGCATTCTCACCGTTTACAGTGAAATCAGTGTAATGGATACTTTCATCTTCAAACGGGACCATGATATAGTCAGCCGGCTTAGTCGGAATATTTGAAGTAGCAGCTCTGCCTTTATCATTTCCGTTCTGCTTGAAGTGGAAAAGCTTTTCGACATAGAGGGACTTTGCATAGATTGTTTCAAAATCAATCTTATCAGTCATCTTATCCCAGCTGAAAACAACTTTTCCAGGATTTCCAATCATGTAACTATAATCAGGATGAGGGTCTTTTCCCGGACCGATGCTGTATCCTTTTTCTGATCGGGCAGTCACATTTCCTCCTAATATTTTGATGGTATCAGCATCACCGCCATGGGTGTAAGCAGCATTTCCTCCACCGATACCTGCACCATATCCCATTGCGGATGCATTTATGGTTCCACCTGTGATTGTAATATTACCGGAATATCCGTGATAGACGCCATAGGTTGCATATGCATATGCACCGCCACCGATACCTGCGCCGCAGCACTCGTATGTGTCATTGAAGTTGTAATAATTGTAAACTCCACCTGATTTTGCAGTGATATCGCCTCCGTTGATCGTAATGTTGCAGCGGCCGCCGTTTTTTCCGCTTCCTATACCTGCACCACCCGTGCCGCCAGTCGCATTGATATTACCGCCATTGATAGTGATACTACAGTTTCCAGCATTTCCATTGCCTCCGCCGATTCCGGCTGCGTATCCGCCGCCTGTGGCATTGATGGTACCACCGTTGATAATGATGTTAAAACCGTTATCGCGGTTACCACAGCCTATACCTGCATGATTGACTGCTCCTGTCGCTTCGATCGTACCTCCGTTGATAATGATCGTACCACAACCAGAACTGTCTGAACTGCCGAGCCCCCAATTGCAGACCATCTTTCCCGGGCCATCGATTGTGAGTTCGTTTCCAGTGCCAACAGCGATATAATTATCTACAGTCAGTACACAGTCTTTTTCCAGATAAATCCCGACCTTGCCATGAATATTCAATGTTTTCCAAGTGGGATCAAGAGTCACATTACCATCAACATGGTAGGTCAGTCCATCCTCCAGATCATATGTACTCGAATTGATCACAGCACGTTCTATCAGAGTAAAAGAACCCGTCAGCTGTCCGCTATAAAGGCCTTTTCCTGTGATCGTAAGTGTGTACGTTCCAGGTTCATATGTACCGGTGACTGATGCACCGCTACTATCAGTAATCACGTAATCGTAGTCCGTTCCGGAGATGAGTTTTTTACCATCCATCGATATCACATCGAAAGAAATGTTTGGCTGTCCGTTATTCCATTCATATAAATTGTGAAGTCCGGATATCGATCCATACGACAGATCATATTCCGGAAGTCCTGTTACCAGCTGCAGTTCTGCAAGCTGAAAAACAGTTCCGCTTTGAATGGAACTAACTTCAAAACGATAGTACTTATAGGATGCAGAATTGTTTAAGAAAAACATAAAGTCTTTACTGCTGACACCCTGAAGCTTTGTGTCATCCTCTACCTGTGATATAACAGTCCAGCTATCTGTTTCATTCAGTTTCGCTTTGAGAACCCAGTTTTTAGGATTTCTGCCGGGGTTTTCATCCGAATCGCCCCCGGTAGTCAATGTATATGCTGTCGGTACAATAGCATCTGTAGTAGAGAACTCAATATACGTCGGATCTCCCAATGATGTAACGCACCATTTCGTCTCTATATTATTATCAACCAGCTTGGCATAATCCTCATCAGTTTTGACACCCGCCGTTCCGGAAGACGCAGTATAATCAGTATATACCTCTGCATTTACGGATATCGGTTTTGCAAACACTATCACAAATAACGTCATTGCTATGATTAATAAAATGCCAGTAAATCGTTTCTTCTCCATTTGTTCATCTCCCTTTTGCTCAACTTATACCTGGAGGATAACCCCTCTCTTATTATCAGATTTGCCATCCTGTTAATTATACCACAATTCCACCTACTCCAAAACAAAAAAAGACCTTGCTGTTCGATTCCCACCACAAAAAAAAGACCTGACGGTCTTTTTTCTTGGAGTAGGTGGGAATCCCTCCGGCGGCTCTGCCGCCTTTCAGGCCGGCTTCGGCCCGGAGATGCCACTGGCATCTCCTCTCTGGCTTCGCCCTCGGCCTTGCTGTTCGATTCCCACCACGAAAAAAAGACCTGACGGTCTTTTTTCTTGGAGCAGGTGGGAATCGAACCCACGTCCGAAAACTCTTTCACTCTGGTGTCTTCCATCACAGTAAGTGTTTTAACATTCCCTCCGGTATACGTCCACTCACAGACTTACACCTTCAGTAGCTTGTAAATCTTCCCATGCCTACAAGCTTTGGCAAGGAAGTGCTCCGCCGGTTCGATGCCAGATCCTTATGCAGCGGATGACACAAGGCTGACAGCTGCCCTTAGGCAGCGAATGCTAACTTATTATCAGCGTTTATATTTATAGATGTTTTTACGAGGTCACCTACCTCGGATGGCTGCCCTAGCTTCTAAATCCCCGTCGAAACCTTTACTACCCCGGATATAGATTTGCTTCGCAAATCTTTATCTATAGCAACTTCTTTGAAGTTGCGTAGTAAGCCACAGGTTGTGCTTGCACAAGCGTGCAAGTACAAGCAGGTGGCGTATTCTGTTTCAGTTATTCTGCTAAATCCTCTCCATCAATCTCGATATCCCCATTTTCAAGATCATCTGCGTCAATCTCTGTTGCCTCATCCTCTTCGGCATCTGCATCTGAAGCAGTGGCATAATCATCCAGCATTTCCTGTAAATCCTGAGCTGAAGTAAAGAGTGAAGCATATTCTTTATCCCACTTATCTGCAAACCATGTTTCATAGCTGGATGCTGATATTGTCTTATGCTTTTCAGCCTCTTCCTTCTGAACCTTATAAATATGTCTTCCGAGAGGAATACCAATAATTGCGCCAAGACCAAGTGCTGCAACAAAGATGCCAACAGCTTTCTTAATCTTGTTAAGCTTCATAGTTTTGGCTCTGTTCTTCTTCTCTTTTTTATATCTGTCTACTTTTTCCTGACTCATTTTGTCTACCTCTGTTATATGTGTAATGAGTTGGCCACCGTATAGGCAACCAACAAATACACATTATAACTCACTCCATATGGTAAAATCAATGTTTTTTTACTTAACCCTCACCTTAACGGTTACAGTCTTAGTTACTTTCTTATATTTGTCATTACCTGCTGCCGTAACTTTTATCTTTACCTTATAGATTCCCTTCTTCAGTTTCTTCTTAACAGTAATCTTTCCTGTCTTGGAATTAACCTTGAAGTATTTCTTGAACTTCTTCTTATTAACTCCTGCTAATTTGTAAGAAACCTTACCCTGGGCCTTGGTAATCTTCATTGCCTTGGCCTTCTTTACTACCAGATTCTTTTTCTTAAGCTTCTTAACACTGAGTTTTACTGTCTTACCCTTAACGGTAAGTGTGTTTGCTTTTTTATTTGAATCTGTTTTGCCCGGATCTGTTTTACCGGGGTCAGTCTTTCCTGAAGGGTCATCTTTACCTGGATCAGTCTTTCCTGAAGGATCGTCTTTGCCCGGATCATCTTCCTCCGGATCAGTCTTTCCCTTTGCAGGGATTACTTCTTTCTTAATCTGAACTTCGAATTCCTCATTCTCGAATTCCTTTGAAGTATAAACTATCTCACCATCATCAGTTTCGGTAGCTTCCTTTGTAACCTCAGAAGTTGCTTCAACTGTCTCGGTTTCTGTTTCTGTACAATTATCTCGCTGACAGGATCTTGTTGCAGTTACTTCTGTGTTATCCTCATTCCATGTATACTCAGTATCACTCCAGAGGTGACCAAGTTTTTCAATTACAATATCCTGCTCAGTCATCTCCGTAGTTGCGTTTTCATCGGTATAATACTTCTCACAGCCTGGACACAACCAACGTTCTTCTTCACCGGCTTCGGTGCAGGTAGGTTCCACTCTGTCATATTTTGTAAGGTTTATATGTTTTGTTTGAGATGCATGAACCGTAAGGCTGAAAAATAGTTTGTCATTAAGATCATCATAGCTCGGTGTTCCGTCAACTTCTCCGTTTTCAACATTTCCTGTAGGATTTGTAGTAAAAACAAAGCCTATTTCAGGTATAAGTCTGATATCAGCACTGTACTCATCTCCATAATGAAATACATTTGCAGTGCTGTTCCAGGTTGCACCATAACCATCATCGGAAAGTGAATAATGACTTCCATCCATGGTATCGATTTCCGGCGTTGTATCCTGCACCGACTGTCCACAGGCCGGCTCAGCAATACTTATCTTAAAGCTGTCCATCTCATTTGCCATTATAGCGTAAACAGTTAAGTCATCATTTATCTTACTGCTCATGAAGTCACCTGTAGTAGTTGTATTCGGAAGGTCATCCCATGTTTCATATTCACTGATAGGATTAGGAATAAAGGTTTTAAGTAAATATCCTGTTTTAGCAAAATGTGCTTCAATGTCAGGTTTTATCTTTGTATGATCTATTCCTCCACTCGGTAATTCAACACCATACAGAAGATCACCCAGTTTAGTTCCCGGATCTATATTAGTAATCTTATAATCTTCTATACCATCTTTTCCTACTCCTGAAATAGATGTTGTCTTAATGGTAAGAACCGGCTTATCCTTCCACTGTGCTATAGCATCAATATCTTCATCAATATGAATATACTCCTTTTCAGGATAAACCTTATCGCCAACCTTCCATCCGACGAAGTATTTTCCTTCCGGAGCATCAAACGGATTTTCCTTTAACTGATAATAGCAATGACCGTACTCATCAGTAACATCCAAATCACTGACCACCTCTTCAGATCCATTATTGGCAATATAATGTATTCTGATATCTTTTACATCTTTTT
>JAILMQ010000100.1 GCA_024692605.1 Eubacterium sp. | reverse complement strand
TGTAACGTAAATGGGAAATATAATAGTATTGGAAAAAGGTGATATAACAAAAGATCATGGAGTTGAGGCCATTGTGAATGCTGCTAATACATCTCTTTTATGTGGTGGCGGAGTTTATGGAGCGATTCATCGGTCTTCCGGAAAGGAATTGCTTGCTGAATGCAGAATGTTGAATGGCTGTAAGACTGGTCAAGCAAGGATTACTGGAGCTTATAATATTCCATGTAAATATATTATTCATACACCGGGACCGGTATGGAATGGCGGGAAATATCATGAGGCAGAACTTCTTGAATCCTGCTATATTGATAAAGGTATCAGAAGTATTGCATTTCCATCTATATCTACAGGAATCTACAGCTATCCTTTGAAAGAAGCTGCAAAGATAGCGATAGGAGTGGCTCGTAAATATATCGATGAAAATCCTGGAAAGTTTGATGTTATAAAATGGGTTCTGTTTGACGATAATACATATAATGCATACAGGGATGAATTAGGAGAAGTAGGTAAATAGTTGTTTTGTGGAGGATATAAGGATGGGAGATAGAAGATTACATGTCGGAGATATAGTCCAGCATTTTAAAAGAGAAATCTTATCGAAGAAGGACAGAGACAAGAACATTTATCTCTATAAAATTGTAGGAATTGCAAAACACACTGAGACAAAAGAAATGGTTGTTGTTTATCAGTCACTCTATGGTGATTTTGGGATGTATGTGAGACCTTATGATATGCGCGTTTCTTCGAGGCAAGCGGTCATACTTGCATGAACATTTACCGAGAAGCGCGACACTGAGCGAAGCGAAGTGTTCATTGGTAAGGTAGATAAAGAGAAATATCCTGACATAAAGCAGGTATATAGATTTGAAAAAGTAAAAGAAGAAGTATAGGAGTTTATGATTATGAAGACATTAGTAGCATATTTTTCAGCAACAGGAACAACAGGAGTTGTTGCAACAGAACTGGCTAAAGCAATCAATGCTGATGTTTATGATATAGTACCAGAGGTTCCATATACAAATGATGATCTCAACTGGAGAGATAAGAGTTCCAGAAGTTCTGTTGAGATGAAGGATGATACAAGCAGACCGGCTATTGGCAGTGACAAAATCGAGAATATGGATCAGTATGATGTGATTTTCCTTGGCGGACCAATTTGGTGGTATAAATTGAGCCACATCATTAATACATTCCTGGATAGCTATGATATGTCAGGTAAGACGATAGTTCTTTTTGCTACGTCCGGAGGTTCAGGTTTGGGAAATTCAGTTGAAGCTCTTGAAGATAGTGCACCAGGTGCAAGAATTGTAGAGGGGGCAGTTCTTAATGGAACAAAGACAGCTGAGGAACTTAAGAAGTTTGCTGAAAAGTTTTTGTAAAATGTATTTAAGGATTATGTTATGTGGCCATATACTGAACATTTAGAAGAGGAATATAATAAGGCTATTGAATTTGTGCAAGAGTATGCTCAGTCTCTTGGTGCAAAATACGTCTGTTCTAAACTGCAGAAGTTTACAACGATATCAGGCGAACAAGATCCGGTTCAAGAAACTTTGGAAATGACAATATTTAAATATGGTAATGAGTATTTCTGGATAGAACATCATTTTCAGTCTGATTGTCCATTTATTGTTTTTTCATTTGGGGATTCAGTTGATACAATATTTGAGGATGCTGAACCATTTCCATATAACCTCACAGAAGAAGAATTAAAAGCAGAAGTAAGGTATTCTTTGGGAATAGAAAAGTATCCTGGTTATAGATAATTTATAAATGAGTGAAGGAGAATAATACAGATGAAGGACTATTACAGCGTAAGTATTTATGAGGATTATATTGCAATATCTTTGTATCTTGAATATGAAGAAGTTGAGAAAATCGGAGAGAAGATGGAAGAGGCGAATGCCGATGCATACATGAATGGATATAACTGGGATGCATTCCTAAATAAGTATCTTGAGCTAAATGCTCCTGAGATTCTTGATGTTATAGAACCGGATCCGGAGGCTGGAATGTATTCAGCTTATATTAATGATGTAAATGAAGAAACAAAGACTTTAGCTCAGAAGTTCGGTGAGATAATAGAAACTCTGATAGAAAATGAAGATACGGTGCTTGATTTCCT
>JAILMQ010000095.1 GCA_024692605.1 Eubacterium sp. | reverse complement strand
AAAACAAAAACATTTATGATACCGTCGAAAATGCATTCGCAAAATAAACAAAAGGGGTACAGAAAAGTTCGTTAAAAACTAACAATCAATCTTCTGTATCCCTTTTAATTACTTCATTTGGTTTAGGACTGAACTGTAACTTATATTTTTTCTTTTTGTTATTTTTCTTCTGCTTTTTTACTGAGAATCCAAACTTACCAAGTTTTTTCCCCAGGGAGAAATATTCTCCATGAGAATATGCAATCAGACCTGTGGCGGCAAGATCGAACCTTCCTTTTTCATCCATATATTCATCATCCACGGTAACTCCAACAACCTCTGCAAGGAACATATCATGTGATCCCAGTTTTTCAACCTTCTTGACCTTACAATATATATTTACAGGACTTTCTTCTATGGCCGGTGTTTCCATGATTTCAGACTTGTATTCCGTAAGCTTCATCTCTTTAAACTTATCGTAGTCCCGCCCGGATCTTACACCGCACCAGTCACAGGCTTTTGCTAATCCGGTATTAACAAGATTCACGACAAACTCTCCTGACTTTTCTATTATGTCATGTGAATACCTTTCCGGTCTCACTGATATAGATACCATAGCCGGATCTGAACAGATTGTTCCCGCCCAGGCAACTGTTATGATATTTGATTTCTTTTCTTTCTTATCCCAACAGCTTATCATTACTGCAGGTACCGGATATAACATGTTACCCGGCTTCCATAATTCTTTAGACATTTTTTCTCCATTTAATCATTTAATTAATTACTGTTTTTGAACTTTTTCAGTATACCCCATTCCCGCAAGTATTCCAAGAACCGTCCAGAATATTGGGGCAGTCATAACCATACCATCATTGAATATTGACATGAGCAGGTATCCTATGATTGAAAAGATGCATGCCAGCCTCAAGTCATCTTCTTTTGATAGTCTTGTTTTTAATCCTTTTACGAGTATCCATATAACAAATACCATCATTACTATCAGCGACAGCACTCCGGTTTCCATAGCCATTTGGAGATACCAGCTATGAGGTTTGTTGTAGATTACATTTCTTGTATTAATGAGCGCCTTTGCAGCATAATCATTATTGGGGAAACTGAGTACGTAATGGCTTGGCCCACATCCAATAAATATGTTTTCTGTGAGATGCGGAATGGTCTTTGACCAGATGTATCCTCTGTAGGTTGCGAAGCCATAAAATGCTTTTGGAAATGCGTCCTTTGAGTCAATACATTTTTCAAATCTTCCAAGTGGACTAAGGTAACGGTATCCATCCTGTCCTCTAGAGAAAAACCATAAATTGCCGTTAATCAGGAAGATATATCCCGATGTTTTTTTATCACCTTCGCCTATATGACTCCGGGCATAGGCATATTCTCCTGCGTCCAGAGAGACTCTGTTCACGTCACCCTCTATTTTATATTCATATTTGGACTGTGAAACTTTCTTTTTCAGTTTTTTAGTCAGTTTTTTATCTGCAGCAGATATAAGGATTAATTTTCCACTTTCATCAGTAATATGCATATCCTCATCCCAGCTGAAATATATATTTTTATCCCCCATTTTCATCCGGATACTATCTTCATCTGTGGAAAGGGCTGTGAGTGCAAAGTCACCATCTTCCACCGGTCGAAAAACATGCGTCATCTTTGACACGAGGTTAAGCTTAGTAAGGCTTGAGAATACAGCAACAAAAATCATTCCCGCCAGAAGGATCAAGACTATGGGAAGTATTGCTTTCGCACTTTTTTTGTTATATGCATTATATATTCCGTAAATACAAACCAGCAGGATTGTTACGAAAATCGCTGTTTTAGAGCCGGACGAAACTGTCATAAAGAAAAGCTCCAAAGTAGATATATAGCATATTATTTTTTTTGGTTTACTTTCACTTCCACCTCCGGCAAAAAATACAAAGGGAGCCACCAGCATACAGAATACTCCCACGTAATTCGAATGGTACATGGTGAGATAAATCTTTGACTCCTGCACTATTGTTGCATTCTTCAGGTCACAGATTGTCTGAACCCAACCCCAGGAGAAAGGATCCATATTAATAGTCTGGAAGACTGCAAAGATAAAGAATATATTTGTTATTACAAGCATTGTATTTATCAGATAACGGAAGAACTTTTCTCCGTTATCGTCGCTTTGTGTCACGAGGTAATAAACATAGTAAAAGATAATAAAATATGCCACATATGTGATCATCCCCTGGAACAGTTCCTCACCGCCCCAAAGTGCAACCCTTATACTCTTAGCTCTAAAAAGTGAGAGGAACCCCAGAAAAAGAAATCCCAACGCCGGCAGTGTTATCTTATCTCTGATGATTATCTTTCTTTCCAGCAGCTTGTTACAAAGCAGGAAAAACAGGCTGAGCGAAGCCGCAATATAAATAACCACCGCCTTGTAATGCAGAAAAACATCCGCTGCCATCTTGCTCTGCATAACGGATATATCCACAAAGCTTTCATCCAGTTCATATATGTATAATCTCACCACAAGAGGCATCACAATAAGAACCAGAAAAACCGGAAGCATATATGCCTTCATGGAAAGTGGCAGGTTTGATTTGTTATTATTTTTTTTATGTGTTTTACTTTTCATTCTTTATCCCAGTAGTATATGGGCCATGGGAATTTGTCCCCATGGCCCACTTTTAAATCCTTATTTCTTGATTTTCTGCTTCTTGCCTTTCATTCCGCGTTTCTTAAGTATCTTCTTGTATGACTTAAATACTTTCTTTGGAACTTTGGCTGTTGCTTTCTTATTAATTCCGCCAAATGCATTCTTTCCTACTGTCTTCATCTTAAGGAGGCTTGTTTTGATTACTACCTTCTTAAGATTCTTACAGTCCTTACATGCATTTGCACCTATCTTCTTAACATTCTTTCCTACTGTGAGCTTAGTCATCTTCTTGCACTTTGCAAATGCCTTTGGTGCAATGGATGTTACTTTAGCTGTTCTTCCGTCGGAAAGCTTAACTGTTGCAGGAACTGTGTAAGACTTCTTGTTTGTTTTTGCAGGAGCCACATAGGAAACCTCTACGGCACCCTTTACATTTGAAGTAACCTTGTAATTTGCTCCATTTGCTGTAAATGTTTTTCCCTTAGGGAATACATCTTGTTTAGAAGGTGATGGTTTCGGATCATCCTTCTTGTCATCGCCCTTTGGTTCACTGGTCTTCTTCATTGATGCAGTGATATAGTTATTTATATCATCACTATCACACCAGTCTGTACGGTCAATTCCAATAACCTTTGTTTCTCCCGCCGGGACATCTATTACAAAATCATTTCCGTGAAATTCATATTCACCTCTGTCTTCATCCTCCTCATTCCACTCATAATACCAATTCTCATCTTTTTGTTTCTTTCCATCTGCAGTATTCTCAGTTATCACTAAATAATAGTCATCCCTATTTATAACCTTATCCTGATTATGTTTTAATGTCCACTGCTCATCTGTATTACCAGCAGTTATTCTGTAATAATAAACTCTATCAAACTTTTCAGTCTTAAGATTGTTTTCTCCTGTTTTAATCTGTGGCATAGAAGAAACTTCTTTTAATTCAATATCAAAAAGCTTCTTATCGTAAATAGGAGTTTCAAACTGTTCTTCTTCATCATTCCAAGGAACTACGACTGCATTTACCGTATTACCATGTCTTTCAAAAGTAATAGATATATCATCATTTATACCCCAATAAGATTTTTCACCAGGTTTCTCGACATATTCGTCTATATATCGATCCTTTATTATACCATTGTCAAATGTAACATTTATTCTAGTACCTGATGCAATAATAAGATTATCATTAAACCCACGGTATCTAATATTATCATAATCAGAATCTGCCAATTCTACATTATCTACACCCTTTGCACCGGCAATAAGCTTAAGCTTAGTTGAATGTAATGGACTATCACTTTCATAACCAGAATAATAACTATAAGAAGAAACACCTATAATTCTCTCTTCATCATCAGGTTTTATAAATTCAAAATCAGAATAAGCATCATCCCCATTGTCATCATCTTTATCTAAAAGCATACCATCACCATCATACAACTTAATAAGGGTATCATCATATCCGCTATCAGCCTTCAAAGTAAACGCTTCACATTTTCCATCAGAAACTACTCTGTAATATTTTATAAAATATTCCGGAGAATTTTCAGTTGCAACTATCTTTTCTTCTCCAACTGCAATGGTAGGCATCTTGTCTAATGATTTATTATTCACCTCATATATAGTACGTTCCGCCAACGGACTTCCCACAGGATTCCCGCTTAGGTACCCTTCTTAGTTTATTTTACGACTTTTTCGAAGTCTGAAGCCGGATGCTTGCACCATGGACATATGAAATCTTCCGGAAGGTCTTCGCCTTCATATTCATAGCCGCATATCTTGCATCTCCACACTGTCTTGCCCTGAGCATTCTCATCCTTCTCAAGAGTTCCGACTGTATCGCCCTTTGCAATATCCTGTGGATTTGGTTTGATGTTCTCCTGATAATATTCATAGGTGGCAGACTTTGCGTCGCTGAGCACTTCCATATCCGTTACATCACAGATAAAAAGTGTATGTGAACCAAGATCTACAGTCTGATAAACTGTTCCGGATATGTATGAATTCGTACCATCCGTCACATAGGTGATACCATTGGCTGCGATATTATATCCCGGCTGTGCCACTGCCCTCTTTCCTGAATATGCTTTCTTAAAATCACAGAATTTATCAACTTCTCTTCCGGACTGAAAACCAAATCTCTTAAAGAGATCAAAGCTTGCATCTTCACTTATGATGGATATGTTAAATACCTTCGACTCCATCAGCATCTCATGGGTATAGTTCAGTTTATTAACTGCAAAAGCGATTCTGTTCGGTTCGCTTGTAACCTGAATGGCTGTGTTGGTTATACATCCATTATCCTTATCTCCAAGTTTTGTTGTCAGTACAAAAAGACCATATGACAACTTATACATTGCTTTCTTGTCCATTTATAACTCCCCTTTCATTTTTAGATCTTAATCTTCATTGTCTTTTTGATGAATCCGGTCTTCTTTGAGAATTTCTTCTTGAACGCTTTCTGCTGTTTCTTTTTAAGCTTTGGTCCTTTGATGGTTGCCTTCTTATTGATTCCCTTAAAAGCATTTCTACCGATACTCTTTATTTTTTTACTTTTTATTACAACATTTTTCAGTTTCTTATTATTCTTAAAGGCATTTTTACCGATACCGGTTATATTATAAACTGTTCCGCCTTTCGAAACCGTCTCCGGAATAACAATCTTTTTATATGACCTTTTAACAGGTCTGACAAGAGTTACATTTCCCTTAGTACCCTTCGTTGCAGCCTTTGTAACCTTGTATCTGAACTTTCCGGAAACAAATGTATATCCCTTTTCAGGAGGAATTATCTCAAAGGTCTTAGTTATGGTACCTGTAAAGGATCCTTTTCCTGTAACTATAACCGTGGCTGTTCCTGCATTGATATTGTCTTTGTAGGAAACCACATAATCAGTTCCGGGAACAAGACCATAAAGAATTGCATCAGGCTTATGCTTAGTTCCATCATAGAAAAAAGTACTCTGAGAAAGATCCACATGGGCATTGCTGATATCTATTGGATGTCCAGTAACTCCCTTGTAAATATCCACGGAGGAAGCTATTTTCTGCTTGCTGTCATCAACTACAGCCCAGCCTTTCTCATCACGAATTGTATTATTATTTTTATCCACTTTGGGAACACAGAAAACAGGAATATCCTTTATCTTCTCATCTGCGCTGACAATTATAGATGTATTATTCGCTGTGATTGAATCAATCGCCGTAAAAACACCTGCCGGAAAGATAGTTTCTTTATCTGCTCCATCAACCCATTTGAGATTGAAAACAAATACTCCTCCTTTCAAATCAATACTGTTCTGAGCCAGCACAACTGCATGATACATATAAGTAACTGCATCCGGCGCCCCATCTTCCCGATAAATATACGGATACTGTTCAAGCATGATATTACCTGACTTAACTGTAATGTTGCCACCTAATCTATAGCCATCTATCACTTTACCCTTGTCATCATATATAGGAAAATATGAAGACTGTACTAAAATAGGACCATAGGCTTTGGGAAAATATATTGTGGGGCCATCTATTGTAAGATTGCCGTGAACATCGAGTCCGTAAATAGGCACTCCACCATCATTTGTCTCGATGGTCAACATACCATTTCCGGTAATTGTTGCATCTATATTACTAATTCCAAACGCTCCGAATTCCAGTCTTTCTGAATGAAAATTCTTAAAGGAATGTATGGTATTATTTCCGATTATACGTACTTTGATATTAACCAGGCTGTCAAACTTTGCATCAATATCACTCTGTGGGCCAATGAAAATCCGCCCACCGTTATATCCGTTAAGTGTAAGGACACCCTCTTTTTCATTCCAGGAGATGCCATCCTTGGTTGATACATTTCCTGCCAGGATTCCATACTTAACATCCTCTTCAGATGCAGCATCATAATCCATGGTATACATGACACATACATTTTCCGGCGTATCCGCCTGCGTCTCAAGCTTTACCCCCAGAACAAGCACCAGCAACAATAATGCTAAAAGTCCGATATATTTCTTCATACCCCAACTCCTTGCAATACGAAAAACAAACAACAATTATTATCTACTTCATCTTAACATATTGATTACATTTATTAAATCATTTTTACTCAGTTGAACAATTCTTCAGTCAGATGATATAATCAGATGTACCACAGGTAACCCATTGGGGTCAGACCCCTTTGGGT
>JAILMQ010000071.1 GCA_024692605.1 Eubacterium sp. | reverse complement strand
GGATTATTTATGATTCAGGTCATGAATCCGGAGCAGAGATTGCATTTGAGTACACCGTTGGTATGGGCGGAAAGGTAGAAGTTGTATATTACCTGGAAAAGGATGTTGTGCTGACAGATGAGGAAAAGCATCTGTATCAGTGGGTTTGTGACCAGATATTTTTAGTTTACGGCAAACAGCAGGTGGTGGATGCCCTTAATCTTGTATCCAAGGTAAGAAAAGCTGATTTGTAATAAAAAAGAAAAGGTTGATTTATTAAAAAATAAGTTGACATGGGTTAAATAAAAGAGTATCATTACATTTTGCGTGACCATGCATTCTGCAAGGGTAGCGTGAACATATATTAATGGAGTCGAAAACGGTGATAATTTCGGACCGGACATTCGAAGAAGGCACCTGAGTAGACTACTCTGTCGGATTAAATTCATCTATATCCGGCAGACGAGCAGGATGGTCGTGAGACTGTCCGGAAATAAGGAGGAACAAAAGATGAAGAGCTATATGGCTACAGCATCAACCATTGAGAGAAAATGGTACGTTGTTGATGCAGAAGGAAAGACACTTGGTCGTCTTGCATCAGAAGTTGCAAAGGTGTTAAGAGGAAAGAATAAGCCTACTTACACTCCACACATGGATACAGGCGATTATGTTATCGTTATCAATGCCGAGAAGATTAAGGTATCAGGTAACAAACTGAATGACAAGATTTATTATCATCATTCAGATTACATTGGAGGACTTAAGTCAGCTACTCTTAAGGAGAAGCTTGAGAAGAATCCTACATTTGTAATTGAGCATGCAGTTAAGGGAATGCTTCCTAAGGGACCTCTTGGAAGACAGATGTACAAGAAGCTTTTTGTATATGCAGGACCGGATCATAAGCATCAGGCACAGAAGCCGGAAGAGCTTAAGATTAAGTAGTGAGAGAGGAGGAACTTTAGAATGGCTAAATCTACAAGATATTACGGAACAGGTAGAAGAAAGAGTTCTGTTGCTCGTGTATATGTTACACCGGGAAGCGGAAAGATTACTGTTAATAAGAAAGATGTTGAAGAGTACTTTGGTCTTGAGACACTTAAGGTTATCGTAAGACAGCCTTTTGCTGTAACAGGAACAGAAGGAAAGTTCGATGTAAATGTAAATGTTTATGGTGGTGGTTTCACAGGCCAGGCTGGTGCAATCCGTCATGGTATTGCAAGAGCACTTTGCGAGGCAAGTGATGATTACAGACCAATCCTTAAGAAGGCTGGATATCTTACAAGAGATCCTCGTATGAAGGAGAGAAAGAAATACGGTCTCAAGGGAGCACGTCGTGCACCACAGTTTTCGAAAAGATAATGTATTGTTGCGAATACAGGAAACAAGACAGCACCGGCAAGCTTGCTTGCTGGGGGCTGTTTTTGTTTTTCTGTATTCATAAAAAAAACTTCTTTACTTTAACGCGCTAAAGTGCTATACTCTACAAGTCGTTTGAATAAAGATTACATTTTATAAGTGAGGTACATTTAAATGGAAATGCAGATGGAATTTGTGAGAAAACTTCCTACACCACAGGAGATTAAGGAAGATTATCCTATTTCAGATGAAATAAGAAAAATTAAAGAAGAACGTGATAATGAGATAATGGATATCTTTTCCGGCAAGAGCAATAAGTTCCTTATGATAATAGGACCATGTTCTGCTGATAACGAAGAGGCTGTTGTGGACTACATGCATAGGCTCAGGGAAGTTCAGGAACAGATAAAGGATAAGGTTTTTATCATTCCAAGAGTATATACTAATAAGCCTCGTACAACGGGTACAGGATATAAGGGTATGCTTCATCAGCCGGATCCGGAAGGACATGAGGACATGCTTGAGGGTATAGTTGCTATACGTAAGATGCATACCAGAGTAGTTACAGAGACAGGATTTACTTGTGCCGAGGAGATGCTATATCCCGGAAATCACAGATATCTTTCAGATCTTCTTTCCTACATCGCTGTAGGTGCTCGTTCCGTTGAAGATCAGGAGCATAGAATTGTTTCATCGGGTGTTGGTATTCCGGTTGGAATGAAGAATCCTCCAAGTGGAGATCTGTCTGTTATGATGAATGCTATTACAGCTGCTCAGTCTGCACAGGATTTTATCTACAGAGGCTGGGAGGTTCGTACAAAGGGTAATCCTTATGCTCATGCCATCATGAGAGGATATATTGATAATCTTGGACATAGTAAGCCGAATTATCATTACGAAGATCTTAGGGCAGTTTATGAGGAATATCAGAAGAGAAATCTTTTACATCCTGCAATAATAGTTGATACGAATCATGCTAATTCAAATAAGCAGTATCTTGAGCAGATCAGAATTGCAAAGGATGTTATTCACAGCCGTCATGTTTCAGGAGATATAAGAGGACTTGTAAAAGGACTTATGACCGAAAGTTACATCGAAGACGGTGCGCAAAAAATCGGTGAAGGTATTTATGGTAAGTCCATTACTGATCCTTGTCTTGGCTGGGAGAAGACAAAGAATCTTCTTCTTGAGATTGCAGAGATTGTATAATACTAAACACGTAACCCACTGGGGAGATTTCCACAGTGGGTTATTTTTTGGTTCGCAGTTTTGGGTTAATCGTGGTATTATATGGATAGACTGGAAAAATGCTAAAGGGGGTTTTGCTTGTGTTTGAAAAATTATTTAAACTGAAGGAACATGGAACGAATGAGAAAACGGAAATCTTAGCAGGATTTACCACATTTCTTGCTATGGCGTATATTCTTGCGGTCAATCCTTCGATTCTTGGAAATGTAATGGATGCGAATGGAGTTTTTCTGGCAACAGCATTATCCTCCGCAATAGCTACATTTATCATGGCATTCTATGCAAATTATCCTATAGCCCTTAGTGCGGGAATGGGACTGAATGCGTATTTTGCATTTTCAGTATGTTTAGGAGATCTGGCCGGAGAGGAGAATGCATTCAGAGTTGCTCTTACAGCAGTTCTTGTGGAAGGTATAATCTTTATCTTAATGTCATTCTTCAAATTCAGGGAGCAAATAATAGTTGGAATTCCCAATAATCTGAAATATGGTATAACAACCGGTATCGGACTCTTTATTGCGTTTATCGGACTTCAGGGAGCCGGGATAGCCGTAACTGATTCATCAACTCTGGTAGGACTTGGAGATTTTAATACTCCTCAGGTTGTTCTTGCGATAATAGGATTTCTTCTTATAGTTATACTCAACAAGTTAAATGTAAAGGGTGCGGTTCTTATTGGAATAATCGCAACCTGGATTCTTGGACTTTTGTCCGAGGTTGTGGGCTGGTACATCGTTGATGTAGATGCGGGTGTGTATAGTCTTATACCTAAGTTCTCATGGGGAATCAGTCTGAAGGGGCTTAGTGCAACTGCATTTAAATTCGATTTTGCCTGGGCAGGATCGCATATACTTTCCTTCATCTCTATAGTGTTCAGTTTCCTGTTTGTGGATCTTTTTGATACAGTAGGTACTGTTATAGGTGTTGCCGACAAGGCAGGATTATTAGATGAGAAGGGAAATCTTCCTAAAGCTGATCGTGTTTTTCTGGCTGATGCAGTAGGAACAACAGTTGGTGCATGTCTGGGAACTTCAACGGTTTCCAGTTATGTTGAATCTTCGGCAGGAGTAGTTGAAGGAGGAAGAACAGGACTTACAGCATTTACCACAGGAATACTTTTCATGCTGTCCTTGTTCCTCAGTCCGATCTTTCTTGCAATACCAAGTTTTGCAACAGCACCTGCACTTATCTATGTTGGAATGCTGATGTTCCCAAGTGTAAAGAAGATAGACATGGAAGGAGATGCTGCTGATTTAGCAAGTGCATTTATGGCAGTTATTATGATGCCGCTTACATATTCCATAGCAAACGGAATTATGTTTGGTGTTATTACCTGGGTTACTGTAAAACTTTTTACCGGAAAGGTAAAAGAAATCAACCCAATCATGTGGGCTACATACGTTATCTTTATTCTTCGAATGGTTGCTTTGGCAAAAGATTTTCTGTAATAGAAAAAACGATGCCATGGGGACTGTCCCCATGGCATCGTTCCTTACTTAACGATTGTATAGCCACGGCTTACAAGGCTTGCTTCAACTTCGGCATAGCCGGGAGCGTGAAGTACAGCCAGTGGAGTTTTTGAATCTCTGCTATATGAAACATAGAGATAATCAATGTTGATGTTGCAATCTGTAATGTTCTGAAGAAGATTTGTGAGACTGCCTACGTCATCCGGGATTTCAACTCCGATAACCTTGTTCAGTTTACACATATATCCTTCTTTTGAAAGTAAGTCACAGGCCCTCTCCGGCTCTGTAACAAGCATTCTTACGATTCCGAACTCTGCACTGTCATTGGTTACTACATTGTAAATATCTATTCCGGCATCTGAAACCAGTTTTGTGATGTTTACCATGCTGCCCTTTGCATTCGGGGCGAAGATTGATAACTGCTGAATCATTTGTTTTTCCTCCGTATATGGCATAGAGTGTTTTTAAAATCACAAAGCACAGTGTATCACAAAGTGCAGTTTATCTCAATGAAAGAATAGAAAAAAAGTAAAACTGCTTCATAGAAACAGGCATAAAAATATTAGAGAGTTGGCAGAATGGATAAAAAAAGTATCGGATTAACAAAATCATATATTAATGTAAATGGTTCCTTCGGCGGTAACCAGGGCTGGTTTGCTTCTGATAAGAGTAATAGTACATGGAAGGAACGGGCAATAAATGGCTATGGCTGTGGTCTGGTTGGAGCTGCGGATGTGCTCTTATATATTCTGGGAAATGCTGCGATACCTGCCGGAACTACCCTTAATAAACGGGAAGATTATATGGCTTACCTGAATAGACTTGAGAAAAAATATTTCCATATATTTCCTAAACTGGGACTGTCAGGCATTCTGCTTTCCCTGGGACTTAATCTGTACTTCCTGATTCACAGAAGACAGATCAAAAAAGAAACGGGCTGCACCTACAGAGCCAGGTGGGCGGTACGACCTTCCAAGCTTCTTGACCGCATTAAAGAGATGCTGGGAAATGACATTCCGGTCATCATATCCATCGGTCCCGGATTCTTTAGAAAACAGAAGGTCAAGTTCTATAATTGCGAGGAAAAGGACGGAAAGCTAAAATTCAAACCTGTAACCCAGACCAAGGATCATTACGTAACAATAACCGGAATTCTCGAGACTGAGAACGTAACAATGCTGGAAATATCCTCCTGGGGCAAGAAATATTATGTAAACTGGGAAGAGTATAAGAGATATGTCAGGAAATATGACAATTATTACTTCAGCAACATCCTATACATAAAGAAAAAATAAACTAAAGTAACCCATTGGGGTCAGACCCCTTTGGGTTACCTGAGGAATAAATATGATAGTAAGAAGACACATGTATATATCCGGCGATGTTCAGGGGGTGGGCTTCAGATACAGAGCAAACTACGCTGCTAAAGGATTGGGGCTTACCGGATATGTCCGGAATCTGTACGATGGAAGAGTGGAGATCGAGATACAGGGAGAACGGGATCTGATTCCCCGTTTTCTCGGAGAGATAGACGCCGGAAGCTTTGTGCATATCGATAATATCGAATCCAAAGATCTGCCGGTGGATAAAGAAGAGAGAGTGTTCAGAGTGTTGCACTAGAGGAGATGGATATATGAAGAGACGGAATTGGTATTATGGTTTTATACTTATAATTTCTTTTATAGCTGCCTTTGTATTTGCTCCGAAGGAGGTCTATGCTATCGGACAGTACGTAAATGCCGGTACGCCCGGGAAGGGAATAAAAGGCGGTACGGTCGCCGGTTATCCCGGAGTTTCTGATGAGACTGAGGCAAGGCTCAGGATACTCATTGATGATGGCATTAAGAACAGAGAAACCGGGGTTATAAATCTTTCGAGTTTGAAAATTGAATATGAAACCGGTGTAAATATGGTTAATGATTACTTTTACACCAGCCCGGATGCTTTTGATGCAGAGCTTTATTCATATTCTCATTATGCAAGTGGTGGCAAAACATATTTATATGGAATATATGTAAGGTATTCCTGCACAGAAAGTGAATACAAACAAAAACTGAAAGAGTACAATGCCGCTCTGGCGAACTTTCAGAATATGGTGGATCCGAACTGGACCGACATGGAAAAGATTCTATTCATAAATGAATATCTTGCCACGATCTGTGAATATGATACCAGCGTATTTGATGAGAGTGCATATCACGATCCTGATATGTTCAATGCTTATGGTGCACTTGTCAAATGTAAGGCAGTCTGTCAGGGTTATTCAATTGCCTGTGTAAAACTCTGCAACCTTGTTGGAATAGATTGCTTATGTGTTTCAAGCATAAAGAAAGCTCACATGTGGAACATGGTCAAGCTTAATGGTGAGTATTACATGGTTGATGTTACAGCCGATGATCCTACTACTGATCGATACGGCGGAGCATCTCATATGTTCCTTTTGAAGAGCTACAGCTGTTTTGTTACGGGTGCTGATATTCATGCGACAGATGATATGGTTGTCACAGGCGGTCTGAATCCTGAAATTGCAGACGATAATATGTACGATGATTATTTCTGGGATAGCATAGGAACAAGTTTTCATTATTTAAATGGCGCATGGTATACATTTAACGGAACTGACCAAATATGTAAATATACTTGTGACGGTTCTTCCTGGTCAAAGATCCGGGACCTTATTGATGTTTCTACGCTTAAATGGAGGACTATGAGCGGCGGAGGCTGTTACACCGTAGATCAGTCTATAGAGATTTCTTCATATGATAATCTGCTGATATACACAAACCCTACAAAGATCCTTTGCTACAATGTTGATACCCAAAGTATTAAGACGCTTTATACTCCTTCAGCGGAGCAACTTTCAGAGGGCAAGGTTTACGGGGTAAATGTAAAATCTGACGGAACCATGACATATCAGATTGCGACTTCCCCGAATGAAATCGGAAATAGATATAGTATTGAAATATATAGCGAGGACTGGTGTGTAAACAGGGTCGATGGAATCATAGCAGAAGTCACCAACAGCAGTATGACAGAGTATCAGAAACTGTATGCTGTTACAAGATGGGTGGCTGAAAACACCGACTATGGAGCAGGTGCAGATATACTGGCACTCCTTAAGGATGAGAAAGGAAGCTGTTATGCATCGACTGCACTTATTAAGGCTGCATGTCTTCGCATGGGTATTCCTGCAGGAAAAAGAAGCGGTGCAAATGATGACGGTGCGATCTCATCTGATCATAGAAATGTAATAGCAAAATGTGATGGAAAATATTATGTTGCAGACGCCAGTTATCTTGGGAACAGACCACGTGCATTCCATGTGGAAGAAATGCCGGGTGGATTTACATATAAAGCTATTCAGTCCGGTTACAGGATAGTACAGTATGACGGATTTGAAAATGATATTGTTATTCCTTCAACATATAATGGTTATCCTGTGACTGAGTTTAAATCCGGTGGTATGAGGCTTGGAGTTACAGATATTACCATTCCGGCGTCTATAACAAATGTATATGAAGACGAACTTAATCAAAGCACAGCCCTTAAATCCGTTACTGTTGATTCGGGTAATTCTGTTTATTCATCCTGCGATGACTGTCTCTATACGAAGGATGGAACTAAGCTTCTTGTATATCCGAAAAAGAAGACTGAGTTTACATTTCCGTCAAATGTAACTGAAATCGGAACGTGTGCTTTCAGGGGCGTTAAAATGGAGACACTGGTTATACCTGGAACGGTCAAAAAAATTGACGATAATGCATTTTTAAATTCCAGTATCAGTTCGTTAACGATTGCTGATGGAGTTGAAAGTATTGGCGGAAGTGCATTTTATGGTGGCTTCTATGATACTTTTGTATTTAATGCCTCCACGGCCACTCTTTCCGCCGGTGCATTTTATAACATGGGAACCCAGAAGATTGCACTTCCTAATGGAATTACCGAGATACCTGAGAATGCATTTAAAAACTGTTGGTATACTGACGAGTTTACTATTCCTGCTTCAGTAACGAAAATCGGAGCAGGCACATTTGACAAATGCAGTGGAAATATATATTTCCAGGGTAGTGAGGAACAGTGGAATAATCTGGTAGCGGGAATCACCCTGCCGGATACCATACAGGTGAATTGTTCTTCTGTAAGAGTTACCGGAGTTGAATTTGTGACTGAAGATGTGGTTCTTGTTGATTTTGGTGAAACAAAGGAGATAGTGGCAAGGGTTCTTCCGCTAAATGCAAGCAATAAGAAAATTGAATATACACTTGAGAATAATAAAACTGAAGGTGGAGTTGATATAGTCAGAATGGAAGGAAATACCATTAAGGCTATAAACGAAGGTGAGTGCAAGGTTGTGGCAACATCCGAAGACGGAGAATTCACGGCGGAACTTAATGTTACTGTCAGATTTACGAGATTTAAGATCAAGCTTGATGGAGCAGTCCTTAATAATCAGGATGAATATCAGGGAATGTCTGAAGGAGAATATAAAAAGGGCCAGCTCATCCACGTTGTACGAGTTGATGAAGCCGGATACAAACATTTGAAATGGCAGTGTGACCAGGAATTAAATATGTCTTATGGAAGTCTGGATGATTCATCTCCTGAACTTGATTTCTTTATGCCAAAGGGTGATGTGAATCTGAAGGCAGTGGTTGAACCGATAAAAATTTCCACATTATACTGGTATCAGAAGGATACCTATTGGACTAAAATGTGTGTTGGAACCCAAAGGGAAACATTTTATTCTGTCACTCCTCAGAATGCGTTGAATCAGAATGTAACATATGAATCAGGAGATGATAGCATTGCAACGGTAGATGAGAATGGTGTGATTACAGCGGTAGCTCCGGGAAAGGTAACTCTGACTATTAAAGCTGTGGATGGAAGCAATGCGTATGATACTATTGATATGACTGTTGTCGATCATTCATGGAATGGAGGAACGGTTACAAAAGAACCTGCATATCCGGAAGATGGAGAGAAAACATTTACCTGTACATTCTGTGGAAAGACGAGGATAGAAAAAATTCCGGCAACTAAACCGGATGATGGAGATGATACAGAAGATAAAACAGATGACAAGACCGAGGATGACACAGAAGGAAATACCGGTGAAAATCCTGGTGGTAACACTGATGACAACACACACGGAAAGACTGAAGGAAAGACTGAAGGAAAGACTCAGGGTAACAAAGAAGCAGAACAGTCTGCGAAAGCAGGTACTATAATAGAAGATACTGCAGGCAAGGCAAGCTACAAGGTTACTAAGGCAGGCGCTGCTCCGGAAGTTGAGTATAAGTGCAGTCTTAAAATGAATGCAGCTTCAGTAGTAGTTCCTGAAACTGTTAAGATTGGCGGAGTAACCTACAAGGTTACATCAATTGCTGCAAAAGCCTTCTATAAAAATAAGAAGCTGAAGAAGATAACTATTCCGGCATCGATAGTGAAGATTGGAAAGCAGGCATTCTTTGGTTGTAAGAATCTGAAGACTATCACTATCAAAACCAAGAAGCTTACCGCAAAGAGTATCGGAGCGAAAGCCTTCAAGGGAACACATAAAAAAGCCAGAGTAAAAACTCCGGCGGGAAAATCAAAAGCTTACAAGAAGATCCTTAGGAAAAAAGGATTATCCAAGAAAGCTAAAGTAAAATAAAACAACCCACAGGGGTCAGACCCCTCTGGGTTAAAGCAAAGTAACCCATAGGGGTCAGACCCCTGTGGGTTGTTTTATTTACAGCATATGTGCGCGGATGTCGTCTCCACTAAGTGGTGAGAGAAGTGCAGGTGCGATGTCAAATACAGTTTTGGCTCCGCTGTCGCCGGCCTGATTCATTCTGTATGCAGCACGGGCATATGCAACAAGTACTGAACCTGTGAATTCAGGATTTGAATCCAGATTGAGGCTGTACTCGATCACGTGCTTATTTACTTTTGAAGTACTTCCGTCAGCGTTTGTATTTCCGCCTGTAGTTCCGGAATAGATTACTGAACCGCCGTGAGGAAGTCCACTGTGTTCAGCCTTCATCTCATCCATACTAATGAAGTAAACTGTTGTATTGTAATCTGCGAAATAGTTCGGCATTGTCACAATCTCATTTTCAATGCGAGCCTTGTCAGCTCCCTCTTCAGCAACAACGTAGCATACTCTTGTGTGCTTCTCTCTTGTGGTAAGCTCAGGATTCTCTCCGTTACGAACCTTATCAAGTGCCTCAGGAACAGGAACTGTATACTGACGTGCATCAAGCACTCCTTTAATTCTTCTGATGGCATCTGAATGTCCCTGGCTTACGCCTTTACCCCAGAATGTATAATCCTTGCCACCCGGAAGAACGCTGTGTGCATAAAGTCTGTTCAGTGAGAACATTCCGGGATCCCATCCGCAGGATATGATTCCGATTTTGCCGGCTGCCTTTGCAGCCTTATCAACATTTGCAAAATGTACCGGAATGTTTGCGTGTGTATCAAAGGAATCTATTACATTGAAGTCAGCTGCATACTTTGGTGTCATCTCAGGAAGGTCTGTTGCACTTCCGCCGCAGATTACCAGCACATCGATTGCATCCTTCATAGAAGAAAGATCATTTACATTGTATGCCTTAGCTCCTGAATCAATCTTTACACTTGCAGGGTCACGTCTTGTAAACACACCTACAAGCTCCATATCATCGTTTGCGATAACTGCCTTCTCAACTCCGCGGCCAAGATTTCCGTAGCCGAGGATTCCGATTTTAATACTCATTTTTATTCTCCTCTTCTTATATATTTGCTCAAGTCGTTTTCGACAATAGCTTTAATATCATCTATTATACTCTTACATTTCTTTCTGTCCAGCCCTGCAATCTGTCCGACTTTTATCATGTCTTCGATAGATGGATTAATTCCTTTTCCGTTAATAGAAGTAGTATGCTCCCCATAGTAAGTTGTGCTAAATGTAAGGTCGTAGGCGGGGGCCAGTTTCCATATACCATTATCATAAATAAACGAAAAGTTTTTGGTGTGGTCATCTCTATTGTGGGCGAAGACATTAAAACACATGATTCTAAACATCATTTCCACTTGTTTCTTATCTTCGCGAGTAAGGATGTTTGTAAGCTTCAGAAGTGAGTTGTAATCGCAGGAAGGTGCTCTAAAATCAAGTTCTAAAAGTCCGGCTGCAGTCACAGTTAAGAGTTTTTCTACATTTCCATTTATATCAACAACTCTGTCAAAACGTTCGGTTTTAAAATAACCATCACATATTTTTGATGGAACCAAATGTGATTCTGTCATTTTTATACCACATTTTTTTGCACATATAGAATAGTCGTATTCCATTTTTCCGCTATCTGGCGAATCTGTGTGGGCGGGAAACTTTATAATCCATTCTCTGTCTTCATCGGTGACCAGAATTTTAGGACGTGTTCCACCGCTTGAACCTCCAAGTCCCCAAAGAATATCAAGTTTATCAGAATCTTGTGATGTGAGGATTTTTTCGCATTCTTTAGCCAGTTCATCATAATCATAGTTTTCTATTGTAAAATCAGATGTTTTTTCAGGGCGATATTCCAGTGCACCCATTCCGGATGAACCCACATATGCCAGTCTGTCCAGAGAATTTAGTTCATCTATATTAATGCCTTTATGAGTAAGAAATCTGTTAAGAAGCACCTGTCCCCATGAATCCGGAAGACTATCTGCGAAAATACCAAATAAACCATTAAACACTCTGCTTTCCGGCACAAAAACGTTATTTTTGAGTGGGAGAGAGAATGGGCTGATTGAAAAACCATTATTTAGCCAGTATGTCGAATACTGGAATGCAATAAGCTTGTCAGGAGTTTCTTTCAGGGTGCCTATTTTATCATTTTTGTAAAACACGTTAAGTTCTTTTTCAGACATGATTCGTCACCTCTACTTAAAAGATAACTAAGTAATTATTTGATTTCACTGATATCTTTATATGGAACTTTGGTGAAAAGGTTTTTAATCTCATTAACGACACCTAGTTCGGTTGCAATTTTGGTGAGTGACTTAAGTGAAATGTCACCGGTCTGTTCAAAAAGCTTAAGGCTGCCGTAGCTGACATTGCATCTTTGTGCTAACTCTTTTTGAGTATATCCACGCCTTTTTCGGATTTCTTTCACTCGATCAGCCAAAGCCTTGTTTATTTCTGAAGTTGTTTCCCAGGTAAAATCCATAATGAACCTCCATTTATTGCTAATATTTTATCAAAAATATGGGAAAATGTCAAAAAATGCTAATATATTATCAATCTATATATTTTACATGTTATTTAAATTGTAAAATACCGTTAATAATCACAACATATTGATAATAAAAAACTTATAATTCGGATATCTTGTTATGTTACATAATAGTCATACTTTTTTCACACTTTTTAACACCTTCGTGCCTTGAAATGTAACAATTAGTATGGTAGATTTATTTTAATTATGTACAAATTAGTGGGATAACTATGCCCTTATGCGTTAATTTTAGTCCGGAAAGAATTAACGTGGAGATAAGGGTGCACCTAAAACACGAAGGGAGAGAATGTATGAAAAATTTCACTAAGAAAGGAACTCTTAAAGCTAGGGTATGGGCAATACTTACCGTAATGGTGATGGTTGCTTCTCTTATTGCGCCTGGTAGTAAGATGTCCAAGGTTGAAGCGGCAAGTCAAGGGTATGAGGTTGATATCAATTTATATGATTATGACCAGAAGACCCTTAAAGATCCAGATGAACCACTGAAGTCAAAGAAAAATGACGGGCCATTCTATGTGGTTGCAGTTGCTCATGGTGGTAAAAATGGTGAAGTATGGGAATGCTATGCAGTTAAAAAAGTAGACAGTCTGGATAGTAAAACCACAACTGTTACTTTTGATAAGAGTGATTTCAGAGTGGATAACTATAATAATCACGTGAATGATTATAATTATAATAATCAGTGGGAATGGGGTAATCCTCAGGGTCATTATGATACAGCTAATACATATAAAATGGATACAGTTACCCTTTACAGAATTAAGGATGGACTAAATGATTGGGAAGTAAATATAGGTCGTAAGGGTGATCATAGTTCTGATATTACCCTTGAAGATATGTTAGAGCAGTTCGACAGATCTGATGCTGCACCTGAGGACTATATGTTTGATGGTACAGAAGTCAATAATAATAGGGGTATTATCAAACTTCATAAGTCAGCATATGCTGCAACTTATGAGATGAGACTTACTTTTGAAGGTGAAGGCGGAGCTATTTCAGCTGATGATGGCTATATAGCATTTCTTAAGGTTACTCACACATCAGAACCTGAGACTTACTACTTCACTGATAATATTGAGACAAGCGGAAATGGAGCAGTAATAACTTTCCCTGTAGGCGAAACTGATTGGTATGATCAAAATGGTAACCCAAAACCAAGAGAAAAGTTTACAGGTAAAGAACCTGAAAGAATAGTTTATCTTGTAAAGCTGAAGGATGGAGTAGATCGTCCGTCAAATGCTGATATTAAGAGCATGCAGCCTTCACAGGTTACTGTACTTAATACAGGAGATTCTGTAGGAAGATATGTTTATAATGGTTCAACGCCCGGTAGTGTTAAAGATGATGATGCTCATACAGAAACATATTATGATGAATTGAAGTTTACTGCTACACCGGTTGATAAGAGCTATACTTTCCTTTCAATTCTCGGAGAAAGTGCTTACTATGGTGTAACAGCAGACAGCATGGATACACAGGGACACTTTGAGTCCAATTTTGCAACAAATACATTCTCAGGAGGAAAATCCAACTTCGATCCTGATCTTTCAAATGATGGATCGGGTCCGGTTCCCGGTACATTTCTTGTTGGAGAAATAGACAAAGATGCAGAGGTACATTTTGGTGGTCGTACTCCTGCAACTGCATATGTAGTTACTACAACTGATGCAGATGAAAGAGTTGTAGTGGATGCAGAAGCTACGGGAAAGGTTGTAACTGCTACTACTGATAAAGACAAGATAAATAGTGCTGTTAACGGCATGATTGGTCACATGCAAACAGTTTCTTCTGATTTGCTCACAAAGCCCGTAACATCTTTCCCGGGAGCTGGTTCAGAGGATGTTGTAATTGATATTACAGAATATCCGGATGGCGCAGTAGTATATGTAGATGGAGATAAGTATCTCGAAGCAATAGCAAAAGCTGGTGGAATTCATATTAAGTGTAAAGATGACCAGCTGGTTGTATTCAATTTTGATGAGACGGAAAATGTTGAAATTGGTAAAGTAAAAGTAAATGATTATGATTCCAATACGGTTCTGTATGATTGGACTGACGAAAAGAACCATCAGGCTGATTATGTTGCTCGTCATGTTGTTTATAATCTTGCTTCAGCCAAGAATGTAGAGTTAAAGGAAGCAGGTGGAATTTATCTTCTTCCTGATGATAAATCATACATTGATGCAGGTGGTACATCTTGTGGCTGGGTAGTAAGTGCCGGTCATTCTCATATGGGAGATGGAGAGTTCCATTATGTTTATTCAGGACTTAGAGCGAACGGATCTGTTTCTTTAAGCCTCGGAAAAACTGTTAACGGAAATGTTCCTGACAGCAGCCAGGTATTTGATTTTTCAGTTGAGTATTTTGACTTTGATGATAGTCAGTTCGTTATAGATACAGTATCAGATGGTGAGGGAACTGAGGTTCCTCGTGTAGTACATAATGTAAATGGAAACATTAGTTTTGATGTAACAAGATTGCGCGAAGGAACTAATGTGATTAAGATTACAGAATCACCTAATCCTGATTATGAGACAAATACTCAGGAGTTCTATGCTGTATTTGATTGTGTTGTAATTGAGTCAGGTACTATAAAGATTTATATTCCTGGAGAAATAACATATTATACAAGCTTTGATGAAGCTACTGCTACACCTTCAGATAAGGTGACAGGTAAAGCAATATTTGAAAATGTTACTAACGGTGGTCTGAAGATCACTAAGGAAGTAACAGGTGATACACCTGCTACAACTGATGACTTCACAGTAAATGTATATGCTAAGGATAATAACGATAATCCTGTTAACGGTACATTTGATATCACTGGAATAACAGGACAGACTGAGATTACATTTGATAATTCAGGAAAGGCTACATTCACTATCAAGGATGGTGATGAGATATTTATAGCAGGTCTTACTGAAGGTACAAAGATTACTGTTGAAGAGACTAATATTCCTGAGGGATATGATCTTGAGACAGCAGCAGATGATTGTAAAGTTACTATTTCTTCAACAGAAACAAAGACTGTTGCACTCACTAATAAATATACTTCTAATAAGGGAAGTCTTAAGATAACAAAGAAGGCATCTCCGGGAAGTGATCCTCTCGGTGATCAGGAGTTTGAATTTAATGTTACTTTTGTTGGAGATATCTCCGGAGCTACTCCAAGCAAAGGAACTATTTCAGGTCAGAAGTGGACATTTACTCTTAAGCAGGATGAATTTGCAACCATAGCAGATCTTCCAAATGGTACTGAATACAGTATCGTTGAGACCGGAATCGATGGTTACAAGAATACAAACGCAACAGAGGATCTTAGCGGTACAATCGATACAAGTGATCCTAATAAAAAGAATATTGAAGTAAATATTCTTAACAAGGTAGTAAAGGGTAAACTGAAGATTGTTAAGAAGACAGCTGGTGAAGTTGTTGTTGGTGTTGGAGCCAAAGAGTTTAAGTTTAATGTTACTGGCCCAAATGGCTTTGATGAAAACTACACTATTAAGCTTAATGATTCAGATTATGTAGAAATTGCAAATCTTGATCTTGGTAAATACAGAATTACTGAGGACCTTACTGGTGCACAGATTGATAACTTTGATGTAGCTGCATCAGGTGATATTAATAAAGATATTGACGTAACTGCTGCTAATGAGACAGAAGCTGCTGTAGCTACAGTTACTAATACTTATACTCGTAAGAAAGCTGATCTTGTAATCAAGAAGACATTCAGTGGAGTACTTAATGAGGACGAGAAGAATGGCGGTATCGAGTTTGAAGTATATGACGGAACAACCAAGGTTGAAAAAGATGGAAAGTCAACATTTACAATAAGTGACTTCACAGAAGAAAATGGAGAATATACACTTACATTTGATGACCTTGATGTTGATAAGACATATACAGTAAAAGAGACCAAGACAACTATCGATGGTTATACACTTACAAAGGTAACTATAGATGGAACAGAGGTTTCAAAAGATGCACCTTCTGTAGATGTTAAACCTACAAAAGCTGGAAA
>JAILMQ010000059.1 GCA_024692605.1 Eubacterium sp. | reverse complement strand
CAACGAGCAGTTCGTTCATGATGCTTACAGGGCATTCTTCGGAAGAAATGAAGACCAGGCCGGATACGATATGTGGGTTAAAGCTCTCTATGACGGCAAGTACAACAGAGAACAGGTTATCGAAGAAGGCTTCGGATATTCTGAAGAATTTAAGAACCTCTTAAGAAGCTACGGCTTTAAGATCTACGAGTAAACAACTCGCTGAACATAGTGACAATCTGAAAAACTTGAATATATAAATGCTTGAATTGATAGGGCCACCCGTAAAACGGTGGCCTTATCTTTTTATTGATAATTATAGGAAGAGGGAGTATAATAATATTACAAACAAATAACAAACGCATACAAAATGTATTGTTTTATAAGGAGATGATAATATGGCTGAACAGGTATTGGTTCAATTCAGGGCGGACAAGGAATTAAAGCAAGAAGTGTCAGATATTTATAATCAGCTGGGGATGGATTTACCTACTGCGTTTCGAATGTTTATGGCAAAAAGCAAACAGGTAAGAGGACTTCCATTTGAAGCTGTTCTTCCGGAACAGAGTACAAAGAGAGAAGATTTTAGAGAAGCTTTCAATGCATTAAGGGAAGAGGCAGAAAAAAAACCGGAGATGTCTATAGAAGAGATCAATGAAGAAATATCAGCAACTAGA
The DNA here is from genome assembly GCA_024692605.1 of Eubacterium sp. Classification (GTDB taxonomy): domain Bacteria; phylum Bacillota; class Clostridia; order Lachnospirales; family Lachnospiraceae; genus Eubacterium_Q. Next base: position 2,301 of record JAILMQ010000059.1, on the reverse strand, counting down.
AATAAGCGCAAGAAAGGATAACTTATGATCTATGCAGTAATTGACACTAATGTATTTGTGGCTGCTTTATTAACAAAGAATAATGAATCTGCTACGGTAAAGGTATTTGAAGCTATAGCAGATGGCTTGATAACCCCTTTGTATCATAAGGATATTTTGCAAGAATATGCGGAAGTTCTTAGTCGTCCGAAGTTTAAGTTCAGTGAGAAAAGAATCAATGTGGTTATTGACATGATAATTAAATACGGAGTTGAGATATTCCCAAAACCAACAGGTGAGATACTTGTTGATATGGACGATCTTATATTTTATGAGGTTGCAATGGAAAGGCGGGAGGATAACTCATATCTGGTGACAGGGAATCAAAAACATTATCCTGCCAGAGACTTTATAGTTACTCCCGCTGAGATGATAGAAATAATTAAAAAGATTAATATCTAACCATCGTTTTTTCTTCAGTACATGTGTTCACATTTACTTTGTCTATAATAGTTTTTTCATCGTTATCAAATACAATTATATTAATTCCCGAGAAGTTATTTCCACATTCCACACCATCTATCTGCATTGAATATGTATGGAAGCTTGATACCATCAGAGAAGTATCAATGTTGCAGCTGTATTTGCCAAGGCCGTTTCTGAAAGGACCTGTAAGGGCTATATCGTCTGCAGTGAGTGTTTCTTTTATATTTCCGTTATCTTTAATACCAAAGTAATGCTTTCCGTACTCAGCGTTTCTTAAATCTGTGGTAAATCCCAGAGCCTGAAGCTTGTTTATCATATCCTCGTCTATATAAGCACTGTAATCACGGGGAGCAAGGATAAATATGCTGTAATCATCGTTATTAAGCATATCAAGGTATTCGTGTATATCAGTGGTTTCTGTAAGCTTACAGTTATTAACCTTGTGCTTGTAGTTTTCTCCCGATTTTACAAATGAATCATCGTTTCTTGGTACTATACCGTATTCTTCGCTGAATAGCTTGCCCATATAGTCGGAGAGTTTCTCGGCGCCGAGATAATTCGGATGTGTATACAGGTTTTCCGAAGCGCTGTAACCGATCTCGTTATATAAGTTTTCCTCATTAAAATCATAATATGGAATATCGTGATCGTTGGCATATTCCGCGATAGCTTTGTATCTCTTTATATTCTCCTGATAAGGAATATTGGTAAGGATAAGCTGAATATTATTTTTCTCACAAAGATCAACAATCCTTCCAAGATAATCATCTGCGATCCCTATCATAGGTTCTGCTTCGACATCGGAAAGATCAGAGATGTCTAATGTTACATCTTTTGCACCCGGAGCAAAGCCTCCGATAATGTTATATCCCTTAATTCCGCCGTGATTAGCGATTGCCGGATCGTAACAGTCGCTCTCGTCAAATTCGGTCCATCTTGAATGATAGCGGATATTAAGTAAGAAGAAGCTTAATGCGTTTTGCGAGGGATCGATCTTTGCTATTTCATTTGCTGCCTTGATCTTTAGAGGAGAGAAGCGCATGTTGTCCATTGCTTTTCTTATCGCACCCTCTGCGCAGTTTAGATCGTTATATACATATACTTCCGTGTATTTATGAAGTGTAAATGCATCAAGTACTACAACTTTCGGAGACTGGTATTTTAAAGCCTCTTCAAGCCAGTAATAAGAGATTAAGATGCTTTGCTGTTCGCTTCCTAAGTTATAGCTTGTAATACCGTAATCATCGTAGATAACCTGTGGGTTAAAGGCGGTTATCGCATGTGAACTTCCAAGGAAAAGTACATCTACGCTGTTTTTATCAAGTTTGTAAAAATCCTTATATGTATTTGTAGGAGACCAGATCTCGTTGAAATAATACTTCGGTCTCATCCATTCATTGAGCGAAAGCACCACGAGGCACGCGATCAAAGTAAAACATATGAACTTTACAGCTGTTTTAAATCTCTTCATGGCTAAAACCTCCCGTATATGAAGGCCTGCGCATCAAAGCCAAAGCCGTATGTTCCGAATATGACTATAAATACGATTAAAGCAAGGTAAATGACCCAGCGTACCGCGATATTTAACTTAAGGATATTGTCTCTTATTGCAATGCCTTTCTCCTTGATGATTCCAACCGCCAATAATACACCCAGGCATAACAAAAGTACGATCACTTCTTTCCATACAAGTCCGAGTGAGAAGAGGGAATCGTCTGTAAAGATCCATACATTAGGTACTGTAAACATGGATTTGATCATCGAAAGACCGGTCTTTAAGTTATCAGCCCTGAATATGATCCATGCGAGCATTACAAGGAAGAAAGTCCAGACAGA
>JAILMQ010000057.1 GCA_024692605.1 Eubacterium sp. | reverse complement strand
CTTTTTCTCCGCTGCTTTCTTTTTGGTATATTTCTTTACCGGATCGATATACTGCTGCTCATAATACTTCTCCAGAGCAATATATTCTTCTGTTTCCGTATCTGTTACATGACCATGCATTTCATCAAATTCTTTATCACCGGAAGTTCTCTTAACAACATGGAGTGCTATATTAGATGCATGGGCTGCAATTCTTTCATAGCAATTGATCAGATCAAACAGAGCCACACCACCCTGAACTCCACAATCTCCCTCCTGAAGACGCTCAACATGATGGGACTTGATTATTTCCTTTAATTCATCAATGGTATCAGCAAGAGGTTCTACTCTTGCGGCAATACCACCATTTTCCTCGATAAATGCCTTTAATACAGTTTCTACTGCTTTTCTGGTGGCTTCTGTTATTGTGGCAAGCTCCATCTGACCCACATCGGAAAATACAAGACCTGATTCGCTCTTTCTCTCCGCAACATAAGCCATGTTCATACAATAATCGCCAATACGTTCAAAATCACCGATACTGTTCAGAATCTCAGTAACAACAAACTTATTGTCATTAGTAAGTCTTTTTCTATCGATTTTTACTATGTAATCTGAAAGCACTGTTTCACATTTATCTATAAAGGATTCATTCTCCTGCATATTTGTAAACACAGCAGGCTTATATTCATTAATAAGCTCTGAAGCATAGTTAAAATTATCAAGGATCTTTTCACCCATAGAAGTAATAACTTTAATACACTGCTGCAGCGCGATTCCCGGTGTAGAAAGAAGCATTGGATCCAGATGACTTAATTCCTCATCTCCCGGCTTCTCATCGCTATCCTTGAGAATAGTTCCGGTAAGCTTTGCGATCTGATTACTGAATGGAAGCAGAATAAGACTTGTTATCAGGTTAAAAAGCAGATGAATATTCGCAATATTACCTCTGTTTACAACTTTATCAAATCCCGGAATTCCTACTGTATAGTAAAGACCATATATTACTGCTGAGAAAAGGACAGCTCCGAATATGTTAAAAAGAAGGTAACTAAGTGCAACTCTCTTCGCCTTCTTATTTGCACCTATTCCACCTAAGATTATTGTCATACATTTTCCAATATTCTGACCTATTATTATAGGAACAGCTGTAGCGTATGTTACACTACCTGTTGCTGAAAGAGCCTGCAGGATACCTACAGATGCACTGGAGCTCTGAATTATAGCTGTCAGAACAAGACCAGTCAGAATACCGATCAACGGATTCTGGAAGGATGTAAAAAACTGCTGAAACTTCTCTGATTCTTTAAGAGGAGCAAAAACCTCTTCCATCATGGTCATTCCATAGAAAAGAGTTCCCAGTCCGATAAGAATACCGGCTACATCCTTAAGCTTCTGCTTTTTTATAAATATATAGATATATGAACCAACAGCTACAAGTAAAGGTGCAAAGGACGAGGGTTTCAGAAGCTGAAGAACTATGGTTCCGCCTCCCAGGTCACCAAGTCTTAATATCTGTGCAGTAACACAACTACCGATGTTTGCACCAAAAACTACAGGTATAGCCTGTGAAAGAACCATAATACCTGCATTTACAAAACCAATCAGCATAATGGTTGTTGCTGCCGAGCTTTGAATGATTCCCGTAACACCAAGACCAAGGGTCCATCCTTTTATTGCTCCTACACCTTTTTTCTTACTTGTTGTAAGAGTTGCCAGAATCTTAGTAAGTCCTGACCCAGCCAGTTTTTCAAGGGATGACCCCATCAGACTCATTCCGAAAAGAAAAAGTCCTACTCCTCCAAATAATTCCAGTACTTCTATCATGTTATTTCTTACCTCTGAGTTAAAATATAGTCAAAATAAAGCTCTAAAAGCGGCATAAAACCCCACTATGCATACTTATTATAATTATACTAAAAAAGTGCGGGGAAATCAATCTCCGCACTTTTACTGAAATCGGTATTCTAATTATACAAATTCACTAATTTAGAACTTGCCAGCCTTAGCTGCCTCTTCAATAGAAACAGCAGTTGAAACTGTCATACCAACCATAGGGTTGTTACCTGCACCGATAAGACCCATCATCTCAACGTGAGCAGGAACTGATGAAGAACCGGCAAACTGTGCATCACTGTGCATACGTCCCATAGTATCTGTCATACCATATGAAGCAGGACCTGCTGCCATGTTATCCGGGTGAAGTGTACGTCCTGTACCACCACCTGAAGCAACTGAGAAATACTTCTTACCAGCTTCAACTCTTTCCTTCTTATATGTACCTGCAACAGGATGCTGGAATCTTGTAGGGTTTGTTGAGTTACCTGTGATAGATACATCAACATTTTCCTTCCACATGATAGCAACACCTTCCTGAACATCGTTAGCGCCGTAGCAGTTAACCTTTGCTCTAGGTGACTCAGGATCCTTTGAGTAGCACTTTCTGAATACTTCCTCAACTTCACCTGTGAAGTAATTGTACTTTGTCTCTACATATGTGAAACCATTGATACGTGAGATAATCTGAGCAGCATCCTTACCAAGACCGTTAAGGATAACTCTAAGTGGCTTCTGGCGAACCTTATTAGCCTTCTCTGCGATACCGATAGCACCCTCTGCAGCTGCGAATGACTCATGACCTGCAAGGAATGCGAAACACTCTGTATCCTCTTCAAGAAGCATCTTACCAAGGTTACCATGTCCAAGACCAACCTTACGTCTGTCAGCAACTGATCCAGGAATACAGAAAGCCTGAAGTCCGATACCGATAGCTGCTGCAGCGTCTGCTGCCTTTCTGCAACCCTTCTTGATAGCTATAGCAGCACCTACTGTGTAAGCCCACTTAGCATTTTCAAAACAGATTGGCTGGATTCCTTCGATAAGGTTATATACATCGATACCAGCAGCATCTGTGATTTCTTTACACTCTTCTATAGATGAGATGCCA
>JAILMQ010000016.1 GCA_024692605.1 Eubacterium sp. | reverse complement strand
TGATTCAATTAATGTCAGATGGAATTCGAACAAAAAACAAGTTTCTGGATATCAAGTTCAATATAGTAATAATATTGATATGAACAAACCGAAAACAATTAAACTCTCCAAAAAACAAGCTAAAGCTACAATAACTGGTTTGAAATCAAGAAAAAAGTATTATATTTCTGTCAGATCATACAAAATCGTAAAAGGGAAAAAATATTACTCAGAATGGTCTGATCCAAAATGTATTAAAACCAAAAAGAATCCTAGCGATGTTGATTATTCTACAGCCGCAGAATTAGAAGCAGCCCTCAATAAAGGTGTTAATTGTGAGGGAAAAACTGCACGAATTAAAATTAAAGAATTCCACCCAGATTCATTATTAGGCTATAATCTTTGGGCTGGAAAACATTTGAATCTTGTATCAAGTAGCCATCCAAATGTAGAAGTTGGAGAAACAATTAAAATCAGGATAACAAGTGTACAAAATTTACTTGGCTCATGGGTGATAAATTATGAAAAACTATAAAAAAGTAGGGGATGGTTCAAAAAAGCCATCCCCCTTTGCATAATGAAATTATCTTGCTTATTATCTTGCTTATTATCTTGCTTACTATCTTGCTTACTTGCCTTAGTCCCAGCCCTTCCATGCATCCGGCTGGTATCCGACTGTGGCCTTTTTTCCATTACGTACGATTGGCTGAACAAGAAGCTGCTGGTTCTCCAGAAGTTTTTCTTCCTTGTCCTCATCAGCGATGTAATTGATAAGCGCTAATGTATCTTTATCTTTGGCATTCTCATCAATCAACTTGTCTATGCCACCCACAGCCTGTTTCACAGAATTGAACTCACCTTTACTGAGTCCCTTCTCTTTCAGATCAACAAACTGAAACTTTATGCCTCTTTCCTTGAAGAATCTTTCTGCTTTTCTAGTATCTGCACTTTTCTTAGTTCCAAATATCTGTATATTCATGATTTACTATCATCCTTTTCTTTAGAAGCATCGTAGTCTTCTATATATTTTTCAATTGTGGCTATCGTCTCCTGCATTTGTTCACAGAATTCTTTAAATTTACTTTTATACCACTTTGTGTAGTTTCCCGTCTCTTTGTTTAACAAGTATTCAACCCATATTGTATAATCCATTTCATCAGGAATATCAATTGGTGGCAGTCCGGCTTCTATAAGATTAGGGTTTATATCCACATATCCCTGCCATAACTCATTAAATATATTTCCTCCTGCCATTCCATTAAACATCTTCCTATAATCTGCCTTAAGTTTACGCTTGTAATCTCGAAGCCATTTGATCTCATCATCAGGAGAATTAATATTTGCTCCGGGGAATTCAATTATTTTTGAATTATCACTCAAATTATCACGCTTTCTGCGGGTTTGCTCTAAGCCACTCCACTATATCTGAGCTTTCATACATAGGTTTGCCATCTATGAAAAGGCAAGGAACCTGCTGCTTTCCTCCCACTCTGATAAGTTCAAGTCTATCCTCTTCACTTTTATGAATATTGTGATATTCAATATCTGTACGTCCACTGGATTCTATCTCATTTATAACTCTACGGCAATATGGGCAGGTTTCAAACATATACAACTTTAAATTCATTTTGGTACCTCCTATTATCTACTCCATCCCAAACTCTTTACAAAGGCTTTCGTATCTTGCCTGTTCTTTTTCTTTTATCGGCTTTGTTGGGTCGTTCAATGTGTGTGATATTACATCTGCATCCTTTAGTAGTTCATCAAATGGGCTGTCTACTGTAAGCTTATCACCATGGTGGTAGATTGCAGAGCAGATCATATCTGTTTCTTCCTTTGTTGTAAGTTCTAGTTTTTCAAGTATCTCACGAGCAAGTTCTGAACCTTTATGTTCATGCTCATCATATGAACCGGTTTTATATGCATGAAGATCATGAAGCACACCGGCCATTGCTGCAACTTCAGGATCATACCCTCGTTTCTTTGCAAGCATTGTTGCTGCAAGTGCTACTCCGTTAAGATGTATTATTGCAGATGTTCTATCATCCTTATCGTCCATCTTATACAGTTCTTTATTTACGTATTTTCTTAATTCTTTTAATCTACTCATCTATTCACACCTCTATCATTCTGTCCCATGCTCGCTCTACGCCAATCCCGGTTTATATTCTTTGCCCTGGGCTTTTCGGTAGGCGAAATATAGTTCTTCAGTTGCAAGTGCCATCTTGGTTACTGCGAATTCCTGATCTACGGTTTCCGGGTATATGTACCAGGTGTCTTCAAGGGTGTTCAGATCTACGCAGTCACCGAACTTACCAAGGTATTCATACTCTATGTGGCAGGAATAAAGGGATGGTACTGTTTTTATCATCTCAAAAGGATCTCCATCCACATCAGTTCCCCTTACTGTAAAGCCCTTCATGTCATGAGTGAGGATTCCTTCTCCCAGACGAATGAATTTCTTTGCGTTGGGAAGTGTATCTACTCTGACTTTAAGGTCCCCTGAGGAGTAGGTTCCTGCTTCTACTTCCCGGCGGACGTTTTCTCTCTCCCATTCGTACCAGTCCGGTATGTGGACAAATTCAGTCTCTCCATTAACTGCTTCGAGTTCGCCTAACTCTGTCATATTCCATTCCTTACTACAGGAAGAGCATCTCAGTTTTGTACCTTCTGAGGTCATCTTAAACTCTGTCTTGCAGGATGGACACTGGTATAGAACTTTATGTAAACCTTCTGCACGTCCCTTGTATTTGATATGAATCCCACGTTCCTTCAACCATGCGAAGTCGTCGTACCGGAAGGCTTCGACTATCTGTCTGTTAACTTCCTCCACCGGAGTCTGCTTAAGGGTTTCCGGATCAAATAAGAGTTTGAACTCTGCTTCTGTTGGCTTCACCCCTCTGTCATGAAGGTTCCAAAAGGGAGAATTCACATGATGTCCGTGACATATCAGAGTAACAACAGGAACCTTGAGCAGTTTACATAACTTTCCAAGAGATTCCGGCAGTACGGCAGTTGTTCCGCATAATGAATATCTTGCTTCAGGATAGATTATAGCAACATCACCATTTTTTATGGTCTGCTTCAGCTGCCTTACGAGATAAGTATCATTTGTGAATTTACGCTTGCAGATGCAGCCAACATCACG
>JAILMQ010000007.1 GCA_024692605.1 Eubacterium sp. | reverse complement strand
ATGAACAAGAGTCCATGTCAACAAAATGTCAATAAAAAGTGTCAAAACACAAAATAATACCTGGAATATTTGGAAAAAGCATACCATATATTCTAAAATGGAGAATTAACAGATACTATATATAGTATCAACTAAAGAACTCCTATAGTCCGGGTGGTTTATAAGTGAATAATGAATTTATAAAAGCAGGCATTCAAAACGAATGCCTGTTTTTTTATTAAGGAAGATATTGACGTAAGGCACTTATTATGATATATTGCAGATGATATATAACAAATGCTATGTATCAAAATGATTGATAATGAAAAAAAGTTATGAAACGGAGAGAGGTTAATCATGCCACCGAAAATTACAACAAGTAAGGAAATGATTATAGAGGCCGGATATGGTATCGCTGATGAGGAAGGAATAGATCAGGTAAATTGCAGAGCGATTGCAAAGAAACTTGGATGTTCTACACAGCCAGTATTCAGTCGTTTTCCGAATATGGATGAACTTAAAGAGGAAGTATTTAAGTATGCATGTGACAGATTGGAAAAAAGCATATCCGACAGAATTGAAAACAGTACAGAAAGTTCAATTCTTGATATATCAGTGACTGTGTTAGCGGATTTGGCAAGAAATCATAAGAATTTATATAAGCTTATTTATCTTTCGGATTACCGAAGTGAAAAGTCTTTCTTGGAAGAGCAGGAAAAATATATGACGAACAGGCTTATACAAAATGAGTTGATTGATAGATATAACATTGATTCGGAGAGAGTTGAAGGTGTATTTGAAAGAAGCAGCTTGCTTGTGCATGGAATATGTACAGTGATAGCAACGACCGCAATGAATTATTCAAATGAGCAGGTGCTCAAAATTGTTAATGATGAACTTGCGGATGCTGGGAAGTGATGGCAAATGTAATAACAGGGGTAAGAATTCTTGTGAGTGTGGCGCTCCTGTTTTGTCCGGTGTTTTCTCCAATCTTTTATGTAATGTATCTGATTGCCGGATTATCGGACATGGCCGATGGAATCATCGCTAGGAAAACAAATTCAGTCAGTGAATTTGGATCAAGATTTGATGGAGTCGCTGACTTTATATTTGTGGTCGTTTGCTTGATGAAGATTCTTCCTGTAATAGATATTCCGATATGGATGAATGTATGGACGGCGCTTATCTTTTTTGTCAAGATCATAAATATTATATCAGGGGTAGCCAGACAGAAGAGACTTGTTGCAGTGCATTCGACTATGAACAAAGTGACAGGTGTGCTGCTTTTCGTACTTCCGCTGACATTATCAATAGTCCCGCTAATATATACGGGAATTTCAATATGTACGGTGGCAACATTTGCAGCTATTCAAGAAGGTTATTTCATAGGGATAGGAAAGGGGAATAAAACATAAAGGTTAACGTGAAAAGTAAATTTGTAATACTGTCGTTGCTGCTTATTTGTTATTTATTTGTTGGATGTAGTGTGAGTAGTGATCAAAGCAACAATACATTTGCAGTGACTGAGACGGTAACTGATTGGGATGATTCGATAGTAGATATTTCAAAAATAGAACAGATTTACATTGATGAATATAACAGCCAAAATGGTGACTCAAACTGTGTCAGGAAGATTATAGAAAAACTTGGTGATAATGGCTATATTGCAATAGATAGTGATAATAGAGTTGATATGACCAATCCTGATAGTGTGAAGGGATTTATAAAATCAAAAGAATCTGGAGAACATGATAATATATGTGTTCTTCAGATTAATTATCATGCAGGAATTAATGTTCTTGAGCTTATCACTGATGAAGGAAAAGTCAGTGTTATTCAGACTTATTATTCATTTCAAGATGGGGAATTTACTGAGACTGTTAGCGTCGAATTTGAGGCGGATTATTTTGAATATACAAATGATGGTTACTTGATGATAGAAGGCAGAAGTCATTCAGCTGAAAGTTATGTCCTTACGCTTAGTGAAGAGGAGAAACATATTGCCCTTAGGGTGGAACATCTTGATGAAGAGTGTAGAGAACTATGTGCAAAATATATTGAACCGGTTTCATATAGCCTGAATAATATGTTCATTACCAGTTGGAATAAAGATGATTATAGTAATCTGGATTTTTATGATATCTTTGATAGATTCTACAAAGAAACATACGGAACAGATTGTCCATATATAATGAATGTTGATTTATCAATAGGTAATGAGTATGATATACCAGCTGATGAATTCGAGAATGTAATTATGAGACATTTTGAGGTAAGTTCTGAAGAATTACATCAACGTTGTAGATACGATGATACTAAAAATGTATATGTTTACAGACCAAGAGGATTTGAAGAATTTGATTATGCGGAAGTGCCATATCCGGAAGTAGTAGATTTTGAGACAAACGATGATGGGAGCGTAACACTTACTGTAAATGCAGTATATCCTAATGAAAATACATCGAAATTATTCTCTCATAGAGTAACTGTAACAGATAAAGATGGACATATTTATTATCTGTCGAATGAGATTATTGGTGATGAAGAACCAGATTTCTGGTGGCATTCCGAAAGGTTGTCTGATACTGAATGGGACGAGTATTATAAAGACTGTAATTATGATGAGGATAACTATAGCTGGATGCTTCCTCAGATTGATCACGAGATTTTTACTGCTGAAGAAAAGAAGCAGATTGAAGAAGAAACTTTGAAGAATGTGACTGATATATGGAAATTGTATGAGGGTGTAACTATTGATGAATCTCTTACATCCCTTAGCTCCCAAATCGTAGATTTTACGAAAGAACAAAGAATTAATGTATTAGATGCGTTGGGAGAACTTGGTGTTATAGCCGTTACTGATGATGCTAATACATATAATGGAGAATCTTTGAAGCAGTTTTATGATGATTACTTAAGCGGAAACCCAGGGATGGTAACGGTTTATAAGGTTTATGAAGATGGAACGATTGCATCTATTACATTTCTTTACAGAGATGAAGAAATCCAAAGCTATTATGTAGAAGTTCGACCTGATAAAGAAAGACAGCCTTGTATTTCGGTAAAGTGTGTAAAGGAAATAGAGGCTATCAATTACACTCAAAAGGGATATTTCGTATATAAAGATAAAAATCCTATGTTACATGCAAGTGCATATGGATATTTTAGAGTTAGCCCTATGTCGGATGAGTGCAGAGATCTTACAGAAAGATTCTTAAAACATCTTGAATTTCAAAAGTATAAGCTGATGGTATGTGACTGGAATGAAGAAACTGTTTCTGAACTGTTAATGCCAGGAATGTTTGAAGATTTTTATTATATCAAGTACAAGGTTGGATATACGGATTCTCTTGATGAAATTCCAGGTGATTTATTTGAAGAGATAATGACAACTTATTTACCGGTTACGGTATCTGACTTGAGAGATGCCTATGAGTATGATGAGACTACAGAAACTTATAGGCAGAAAATAGTCTACAACAGTCCCTATCCTCCCTTTTTAGAGGTTACAGATTACATATATAGTTCTGACGGAACCATTACGCTTTATGCTGACGGGGTATGGCCTGATTATAATTCTGATTATGCATTTACGAATGTAATTGTTGTAAAGCCATTTGAGGATGGAACTTTCAGAATAGAATCAAATGATGTTACAGAGCAAGAACTTAGGCTGCCGCCTGTGGCTTATTCCGAATAAGGTGGTGAAAGATTTGAGAAGGCTTTTGGTAGTCATTTTTCAGTTGATGCTTTTTATTTGCCTATCGGGGTGTGAAAATAATATTGAATATCAAGAGGTTACAGATACAGAAGAATATGCTGTTTCAGATCAGGAAGAAAGAGATGATCAAGAGGTTATGGAGACAGAAACATATACTGTATCAAACCAGCAGGAAAAAGATGATCAAGAGGCATTTGAAAAAGGATATAATTTGCCTATTTTGCAAAGCGATATAAATCAGGCTGAGAAAGAAACAGATGAATTACTTGATTACATAGAAGATATGTATCGACCGTATCAGGATGATGAGGCCATGATACCAGAAGATGTTCAAGAGGAAATGGCAGATGTATTAGCAGATAAGGGATATATAATAAGGACGGATAGGGTATATTCAAATATAAGGAACGAGGAGCTATTTGAAAGGTTTCTTACTGATGCAAGGAATGGTAAGCAGGGTAGTGTGATTTTGTATGAGCTAGAATCAGCAGCTGCAGTGGATAGGTACGAATACGAGTTTGACGGCGTAAACATGTATTTATATTCATCAAGAATGGAAATAAAACTAGATGGAAGCAGGAGTCAAACATATTGTTCTTGTACAAGAATAAAATCCTGGAGATATACTGAAGCGGGTTGGTTTTGCTACAAACTGTGCGTTCCGGAATATCCGGAAGTCACAGAAATTGTAGATGGAAGCGTTCTGATCAGGGTAAAACCAATGTCTGAGGAGAACAGGCAGGCAAGCGAGAAATATGTTCTGGGCATCGGATATCAAGGCAATAATATTCTGTGTTCTAACTGGGATGCTGATAGTCTTGATACATTAGATTACACTGGAATGTATGAATATCTGTATGCTATGGATACTGGGGAGCGCTTTTGCCTTGATGAAGAAACAGAAGGGATTCCGGCAGATGAGTTTGAGACACTTATTATGAAATATATCCCGACTTCGCGAGAAATAATCAGAAAGAATGCTGCTTATGATATAGAAAATGGGGTATATCATTGGGTGAGACTTAGTTGCCTCAATTATACGCCAACCTATTTTGGCACATCTTATCCAGAAGTTATTGATATAAAAGAAAATACTGATGGAACCATTACATTAACGGTAAATGCTGTCTGTGAAATGGTACTTAATGATGAAGCAATCATTACACATGAGCTGATTATTAAAGAAAACTCGGATGGAAGTTTTATGTATATGGGAAATAAGATACGGGATGATGGAATAAATAATATTCCTGATTATGAATATAGAATCAGCAGTTTTTATGGTGAAGATTAAATAATTCTCAAATACGAGGCTATTAGTAGTAGTGTTCACTACTTTTGGTAGTCTCTTTTTTGTTGCTTTGGGAGAGTTTAGATTGATTAAAATACTATATGATGTGTCAAATAAATATAATACTGTCAAAGTATTAATTTACTATGTGATTTGTACTGAGTGTTTTGATATAAAAATGATTTTTCACAGTTTCGCTTGCTGTATTGCTGCTGATAAATGGTGAGATATGTGAGTTATTTCAAATAAATACCGGCTCGTTCTTGCTGATCTTCTCATAAGTCAAATTATGATGACTTAACAAATGTCGTAATATAATGTTTATTATTATATATATAAGTATAGTAATATATATTAATATAGATATATAAATACTATATATAGTGGATTGCTTAAAAATGAAATACCAAATATTTGATATAAAAGACTTTACAAATCGATAAGATGTGCTATAATCTGAATCATAAAGCAAAAAAAGAAGACCGATACAAACTATGAATCAGAAAAACGAGAAACTATAAAAAGGGAAGAAAGAAGAGGAGACGCTATGAAGACTATGGAAACGATGGGAACAAGAATATCTGAGTTACTCGAAAAAAAGAAGATGACGCAGAAGCAGCTATCGGATAAAGCGGGAATCACAGAAGCGGCAATCTCTTTATACATCAGAGGCGAAAGAACACCTCGAGCAAACATTCTTAATAAACTGGCAGAGGCTTTAGATACAACAACTGATTATTTATTAAAAGGAATTACTCCGGATGCAAAAGAAGAGTTGGGATATGCAAAGAAGCTAATAGCGAGGAATTATACACAGATGACTAAGGAAGAAAAAATAGAAATTATTAAACTACTTATGGGAGACGATGATGAAACTTAAACATGGAAAACTATCTGATGAAATATATGAGTATATCAAGGAGGTGGCCTGCTTTCTATTAGAAAAGTATGATGTAAGATGTATGCCAATCTCTGGCTTTGAGATTGCAATTAAGATGGGAATAAAACTTGTTCCTTATTCCACGTTGAGTGAGGAGAAACAAAAATGGGCTTTTGAAATAAGCGAAGATGGATTCTATTATGAAGATAATGAGAAATGCTTTGGGCAAGGGTTCATTTATTATAATGACATAGATAAAACATATGCTCGGCTGAATATGACCATATTACATGAGATAGGTCATTGTGTTTTAGACCACACTGGAGAAAATCCGGGTCAGGAAGAGATTGAGGCAAAGTTCTTTGCAAAATATATTATTGCTCCGCCGGTGTTAGTAGATAAAATCAACCCTGAATGGCCAGAAGAAATAATGGACTTCTTTGATGTTTCACCTGAAGCTGCTGGATATGCTTTTGAGTATTATCAGAATTGGAAGAGATTTCATTATGCTTACGGGGATTATACACCATATGAACGTAGGCTTTTGAGACTATATAATAAATATAGTGCTTAGAGATACAAATCAAATTTCAGAGATGATTAGTATGAAGAGCCTGGAAGGAGATGATTAAATTGAAAGTGTTGATAAAAAAAGCACTACATAAGTAGCGGGAACTACATATGCAGTGCGAGTCGAGTGTTTTAACTCGAACATAGACAACTAAATAATAGCAAATATGTATGTAGATTTCAACATATGATTTTACTTGTTCACTGATTCGAGAGTTTTAACTTGAACATAGACAATTCATGGTAAAGCCTCGAGTCCACCTCTGGGAGAAGTCTGCTCTCTCTCAGTTGTACCTCAGGGAAGGAGGGCTTTATTATGAGTAGAGTTAATTCTGAAAGAAAAAACTGTAAGGATGTGTTTAATGCATTCCTTGTTAGGTTGGCATGTTTTGCGGGCTTGTTTGAGTTTCCGGTTTTAAAGCCAACATATTTCATACCCAATAGATTGTTGGCATTTTCGAAGGCTGTATCATCAAAGGATTATGATTATTGGGTTCATTTTTATGAGGATGACTACCTGTTTGAACGACTGTGGCGAAATCCTAATAAGTATCTTGATATATTAAAAAGATATAATGGTGTTATATTGCCAGATTTTAGTTTGTATCGTGATATGCCGTTTGTAATGCAACTGTGGAATATATATAGAAGCAGGGCGATTGGTGCATGGCTGCAGATAAATGGAGTTGCAATTATTCCGAATATCAGATATGCGGATCGACGGACTTATAAATATACATGCGACGGAATTTCTTCCAGATGTGTTATTGCAGTAGGTTCGCATGGGACAATAAAACTATTAGAAGATCGAAAGTATTTTATAGAAGGTCTGGATTATATTGTAAAAAAACTGAATCCAATAGCAATAATAGTTTATGGTAGCGCGCCAGATCAGATATTTGATAAATACAAGAATAAGGGTATAGCTATTCATCAATTTAATAGTGATTTCAGTACCTCTATGAAGAAAAAGGAGGTATTGAAAGATGGGAGCAGGTAATCATGGTGGCTTTGGAGCAACCAAAGGGAGTAGACATAGGATGAACCTCCAGTTGTTTGCAAACAAGGCTTTTGATGAACATGGGCATGTGACAGAAAAGAGTCTTGCAGATCATAGAGAGTATTTTTGGGGAAAGTCTGTTGCGAAGATCGAGAAGATATTAAATAAACTTGGTTATGAAACGGAACGTCGTCCATCGATACATCACGACTCAAAATCCAAGATAATTGTAACTAAAAATCACTCCAAACAAAAAAATATTACTCAGGTGCAGGTTTCACCAGGGAATAAAAGACATGGATTTGTACCTTATGTTAAAATCAGTACTTCTGATCACGGAAGAGTAAAACTAGTTAATGCATATGAAGAAGACTATAAGAGTGATGGTAATGAAAAAGCCAAAATCTACTTCAAAAGGAGGAGGAAGAAATGATCATATTTAATTCAACTATTAAGCCTTATTATGGTATTGATAATATATCTCTTGATAAGTCGTATGATGAGGTTAAACAGTTTCTAAAGAATAATAACTATAAATATCATGTTG
>JAILMQ010000096.1 GCA_024692605.1 Eubacterium sp. | reverse complement strand
ACATAATAAAAAAAATTTTCTTAAAAAAGGAGATAATTATTATGATGAATAAAGATATAAAAACACTCGATCTTACAACTATTGATGAGGAAGTAGCTGAAAATAAGGCTATTGAAGCTGAAAAGAGATTCCAGGAATTTTATGATAAGATAGAATCTGGCAATCTTACTGCTGAAGAAAAGGCTTCTATAGACTATACAGATAAGCTTCTTGAAGAAGGCTTCTAAATAAAGAAGAGCTATTTAATTATATAACAAAATACTTTTTTAAAGCACATAAATATAAATATGTGCTTTTTTTATTAAAAAGGAGGATATTATGTATTATTTAACTGTTGGTGAATTTAATAACTCAAAACAAATAAGTAAATTCAAATACGATGCACCACTGCATCGTTCAACTATAATGCTTCTACTAAATGCAGATTACTAATAATATATCCTAACGGTGAAACAACATATACTGATTGGAAAGAGTTATCAATGGGTCAGTCATTTACATATACCTGGGAAAATGGAGTTATGGAAAATGAGAACTTTTATGGAGATAAATTGTATGTGTATCTCTTGGATGAAAACGGATCTGTAGAGGGTAGTGATAATATTATTATACTATCAAAGGGTAATAATGCATATGTTGACACTCATGCTAAATCTGATTTATGGACGGCGGAAGTTGTAATAAATGATGGGGCTGAATCTGTTCCTTATAATTCAAAGACTGTAGCTATAGCTACAATAAAAAAAGGAATCTCCGGAACAACTACTAAGTGCAGAATGATGATTGTATTTCCTAATGGCGAAACAATTTATTCTAATTGGGCCGAACTATCAATTGGAGAATCTTTTTCTTATACATGGGATGAAGGAGTCATGGAGAGTTCTATTTTCAAAGGAGATACATTAAGAGTTATGCTTGTGAATGACTACGGATATTTGGAGGGGGAAGACAGTATTAGAGTGACAACGAAATAATCATACTTAAAACACAATTAATCAATTGCTTTTTAATCTCCTAAAACATATAATACAAGCAGGAGTTTAGAAATCACTCCGTTCGCTAAAAGATGACGAGTGGCGGTTCTGACTCGTCGGTAAAATTAAAATTGACCGAGCGAAGAAAAAAGTGCGAGGTTGACTTAATTGTCAGCCTCGTTTTATTTTAGAATCATTGTGTAAGGCAATCATTAATGGACTATCCTGCATAACTCACTTTACCCTTTACGATTCTCCAAATAAGAGCTATGTTTCTACTGTGCGTACTGCAAAGATAGAGAATTGCAAGGAGGATCAAAAGTATGGAAAAAGAAATACAACTTATTAACGATATAATCGCCATGGCTATAATTCATGGCGGTGATCTTGGCGGTCCTTATGAAATAAATACAGAAGGGCTGGTATCATCCATAAACAGATGGCTTGAGGAGAAGGATCTGAAGGATGATTTTCACGTAATATCAAAGCTGTATGAGTATACCCTGAACCACTCATATTATACAGACATCAAAAGACCTGAGGAAACAAAAATAACTAAAGCGATAAAAGGCAGATGGCCGGTGCTTCAAATAGCTCCTATAGACGAGATGGGTGAAGATTATAGTGATATTTACATAGGTGACATTGACAGTATTGAGTAAAGTATTACTGTCTCTATTGCGGTGGATATTGTATAATAGGAAACATAGTTTCACATTATAAATATTAAGGAGAAAACTATGGAATACGAATCACATAACACAGTTCTTGCAATTTGTTATGATTTTGATAAAACACTTTCTCCTACGGACATGCAGGCGCAGGGCTACATTCAGTCAGTAGGCTATGATGTTGACGAATTTTGGGAGAAGACCAATATTCTTTCGGCGGCAAATGATAAGGATAGTAATCTGGCATATATGTTTGTTCTGATGGATGAGGCAAGAGGCAAGCTTGTTTTTAATCGTCAGAAGCTGGAGGAGTACGGCAGCAAGGTGGAATTATTCCCAGGTGTGGCCACCTGGTTTGACAGGGTAAATGAATACGGTAAGTCAAGGGGTGTTACCGTAGAGCATTATATCATTTCATCAGGTCTTAAGGAGATGATAGACGGAACAGAAATTGCCAGAAAAGGCGTATTCAAGAAGGTCTATGCCAGCAGCTTTTATTACGATGATAAGGGCGTAGCTGTATGGCCTGCACAGGTGATCAACTACACTAACAAGACACAGTTTCTCTTCAGAATAGAAAAGGGCGTGCTTGATATAAACGACGACAAAGTAAATGATTATTTCAAGCCGGAAAATATGCGTGTACCGTTCCGAAACATGGTTTATATCGGTGACAGCGACACCGATATTCCTTGTATGAAGCTTGTCAACATCAACGGCGGACATTCAATCGGAGTCTACAATCCGGAAACAAAGAACAAGGACAGGGTATATCAGATGCTGAGAGATAACCGCGTCCGTTACATAGCTCCGGCAGATTACAGTGAGGGGGCAGAAATTGAAGTGCTGCTTAAGTCAATCATAGACAAGACAGCAGCCTTCGAAGCTCTGGAAACGAAGCATGTAAGAGATGTGTATGAGGCAAACGGGAATACGACAGTTCAGTAATGAAATAGAGTAGTTCACATATTTATTGGGGTAAAATGATGGGTGAGGCAACTAAGTATAATTATCAGGCAACAAAACTGAAATTCTTCAAACAATATTCTACATATCAAGCTTTTCTTGAGCTGCATCCGATCAATGGTCTTTCGACGGATGACTGTTTTTCCAAAACTATATTATATATAATGCGATGGTTCAGAAATCGTATCAAAAACCGTATGGAATCAGACGTTTTTGAAAAATACGATGATATTCAGTTTTTGATAGATGACTACCCTGATCCTTCTGATTTTTCAAGTTTCAATATTGAAAATGATTTGAATATTTACGGACTCGATTTCATAGAGTTTGAGACGGCTTATCTGAAGGATGAAGCTGCATGGGTTGTTAATCTGATTGAACCGGATAATGATAATGAAGGAAAGAACATCAATGGCAGAACCTTCACCACGGAAATCTTTGTATATAAACTCGAATCCTCCGTTGCATTGGGAATCAGAGTGT
>JAILMQ010000213.1 GCA_024692605.1 Eubacterium sp. | reverse complement strand
AAAAAGACATCCGAAGATGTCTGATATGTTCCCTGTTTTCTAAGGGTTTTCAGTAATCTCTCATCACCTGAATCACCGCTTCCTTCATACGAAAGCTGGATCAGACTTGTAAGCATCTGAATATTCTGAACAGCATCCTGCTCTTCTCTGTCCAGACTTGTCATATAAGATCTGTGAATCAGGATGGATGAACCGACACTGAAAAGAATCGAAACAAGTGTGGTTAGTACAATTGTAAGTTTTAATCTATACTTCAAAATCCGATTCCTTCTATTCTAACTATATCTGATTTATTCAGCTATACGAGCTGTATATCTTGCTTTGTAGTATGTATTACTGTACATCAAGTCGGTAGCCAACCTTACTTACTGATTTAAGTTCCTTGGTAAGTCCGGCCTTCTTTCTGAGTCTCTGTACATGAAGGTCAACTGTCTTGCTGCCATATTCAAGTTCTCCGCCCCAGACCTTCTCGTATATATTCTCTCTGTAAAGTGCGGTATTAGGTGTTCTCAGGAATAAAAGCAGCAGCTCAAATTCCTTCGGAGTAAGATTAATAACCTCATCCCCTCTTTTAGCAACCATGGAAACCGCATCAACAGTAAGTCCATTTAACTCAAATATATCCTCTGTCTTATTATATCTTCTGAGGACAACCTCTACTCTGGCAATAAGCTCAGCCACTTCAAAAGGCTTTACGATATAATCCTCAGCTCCCATCTTAAGGCCTTTAACTCTGTCATCAAGAGCATTCTTGGCAGTCAGGAATATTACCGGGATCTCCAGAGGTCTGATATATTCCATAAGCTCAAAGCCATCCACCTCCGGAAGCATTATATCAAGAAGGATGAGATCATAAACATTGGAATCGATTTTATCCAAGGCCTCATTTCCATCCATGGCTGTATCTGTAAGATAGCCCGCATTCTTAAGACTTATCCTGATCAGGTTTGAAATAGGTTTTTCATCTTCAACTATAAGAATTTTAATCATGATTTTTTCCTTTTTTATTTATTATAAGTATTAAAGATACATCATACTCTCATCAAATAAACATCACTTGCTCACTTTGATTATTATATAATATTTTCTCTTTGTTATGAATAGTGGATTTTATTTTTATCTTAGCCACCACTTGCTTCCTCTCAGCATGAATTTACAGAAAGCGGCTAAGATATCGAAGAAAAGTCTTTTTTCTTAGCCTCAACTTGCTTCCTCTCAGCATGAATTTACAGAAAGCGGCTAAGATATCGAAAAAAAGTCTTTTTTCTTAGCCACCACTTGCTTTCTCTCAGCATGAATTTACAGAAAGCGGCTAAGATATTAGAAAAAAGTCCAAAATCTTAGCCACATCTCTAAATAATGTGTTATAATCATTTTTGTTGCGAACAAATTTTTCAAATAAGGAGATTCAAAATGAAAGACGAAACAAAATGCCTGCATGCGGGCTACACACCGGGAAATACTGAACCTGGTACAATCCCTATTGTTCAGAGTACTACTTACAGATTTGATAAGACTCAGGATATCGCAGATGTTTTCGATGATCCTACAAAAGCACTTATCTATTCAAGATTTGCCAATCCTACGGTTATGGCTGTTGAGGAAAAGATCAATCAGCTTGAAGGTGGTGTAGGAGCTATGGCTACTTCTTCAGGACAGGCTGCTTCTTTACTTTCAATCCTTAATATATGTAAGGCCGGAGACAGCTTTGTTTCTGTTTCTGAGATCTACGGTGGAACTGTAAATCTTTTTGCCTTTACTCTTAAGAAGCTGGGTATTGAGTGTATCTTTGTCAGTCAGGAAGATTCTGATGAAAAGATCAATGCAGCTTTCAAGCCTAACACAAAGGCTGTATTTGGCGAAACAATTGCAAACCCTGCTCTTACTGTATTTGATATAGAGAGATTTGCTAATATCGCTCACGCTCATGGAGTACCTCTTATCGTTGATAATACTTTTGCTACTCCTGTATTATGTAAACCATTTGATTTCGGTGCTGATATTGTTGTTCACTCAACAACCAAGTACATGGACGGACATGCTGTCCAGGGTGGCGGTATCATCGTTGACAGCGGTAAGTTTGACTGGACAAACGGAAACTTCCCTGAGCTGGTTGAACCGGATGAAAGCTATCATGGAATCTCATATGTTGAGACATATGGAAAAATGGCTTATATCCTTAAGGCACGTATGCAGCTTATGAGAGATTTCGGTTGCTATCCTGCTGCTCACTCTGCTTTCCTTCTCAATCTTGGACTTGAGACACTTCCAATCAGAATGAAGCAGTATTTTAAAAATGGAATGAAGGTTGCTGAGTTCCTTAAGAATGATCCACATGTTGAGAGCATCACATATCCTGCACTTGAGGATGATAAGAACCATGAACTCTGTAAGAAATATCTTAACGGAAAGTCTTGTGGAGTTATCTCCTTCGTAATAAATGGTGGACGCGAAAACGCTATGAAGTTTATGGACAGCCTGAAGCTTGCATGTAACGAAGTTCATGTTGCTGATATCAGAACCTGCGTACTTCATCCTGCAAGTGAGACACATCGTCAGCTTACAGATGAGCAGCTTGTTGCTGCAGGAATCGAAGGCGGAATGATCCGTTTCTCAGTAGGTCTTGAAAATGTAGATGATATTATCGAGGATATCAAACTGGGCTTCGCAGCTATGGATGCGTAAATAGAAAATATAATTAATAGCTAAATTAAAACAAGGACCGGTTCAATGCTTTGGACCGGTCCTTGTTATTGATTTATTTAATTATAAATTACTGATCATTTCCTGTATTATTCAGAAATAGTTATTACGTCCTTCAGCACATAATGGAAGGAAGGCGCTGACGCTTTCTCGTTTTCTTTATATCCGTTTTTCAGATCTATGGTATCCTCCGGATTCTGAGGATCAACTCCCGTATAATCTCCCTTGAAGATTGTTATCTCATTATTGTTTATCTTTTCTATGGTTTCATTAACAGCATCTTCTGTTCCTCTTGCTGCTATAAGCCCGTTTATATCCAGCATCTGAACCCATCCATGCTTGAATCCTGCACCTACATCGTTACCATGAACATGACCCTCCACAGTCTTTTCAATGGATTTATTATTTATTACAGCTTCTACTGCCCCGAATATATAAGGATTCCAGTTGATTCTGGAGCTTACAAGAGAGGTTGTAGGTGCAACATCAACCATACTCTGATTATATCCAACATGATATACTGTAGCACCCTTTTCACTTGCCTCTTCGCAGGCAACTGCAGAACCTATGGTATTAGTATGCTGTGATATTATTACGCAGTTATCATCTATCAGTTCCTGGGCACATTTCTTTTCAAGGGAATAACTGGTCCATGTATGGATGTATTTTACTTCCATTGTAGCTTTAGGAACAATTCTTCTGACACCCAGGATAAATGCGGTGTAACCGGATATTACTTCAGCATATGGAAATGCGCCTACATATCCAACCTTTGCCTGATCTTCAGTGATGATGCCTTCATTTATCATTTCTCTAAGCTTCATTCCTGCCACGATTCCGGATACATATCTCCCTTCATAAATCTCTCCCATAAAGGTATGATAATTGGAAAGAGGTTTATCATTCGCATTATCACCGGTAGCCTGGCAGAACTGGATTTCAGGATGTTCCTTTGCAAGCTTCTTTGCAGCCTCCTCGTAACCGTAGCTGGTGGAAAAGATAATATCGCAGCCTTCATCTATCAGTTCATTTAATCCCTGTTCACCCTTATCCTCCGGAATGTTTGACCTTGATACTGTCTCAACCTTCTTTCCCTGATAATACTCATCAAGCTTGTTCTGTGATTTTATAAAGTTATAGGTATAAGGAGCACTTTCATCTCCGTCATAGAGAAAGCCCACCTTTATCTTCGAAGAACTGTTATCAGTTTTCATTCCGATGAAACATATCATCAGATATATGCTGACAATTACCAACGCAGTGAATACGGTTATAACTCTCATCTTGTTCATCATGCATCACCCTCCTCACTGCCTTTTTCTTTATACTCGGCCTTATCATCATAAGCCTTATCCTCGGCTTTCTTCTCAGACGGCTCTTCTTCGTCAGATTCAGGTTTTGTACCATAGAGGGCTTCAACATCTATCTTCTTTTCATCAATAAGCTTTAGTAATATATCCACCATCTGGGGATCGAACTGGCTGCCACTGCATCTCTTCATCTCATTTATAACGTAATCTATATCCAGCTTCTTACGATATACACGGTTTGCAGTCATGGCATCAAAGGCATCGGCAACACCTATGATTCTGCCATAAAGAGGAATCTCTTCCCCCTTAAGTCCCTTGGGATAACCGTTTCCATCATATCTCTCATGGTGATACTCAGCTCCTTCACCTGCATGTTCCACAACGGTAAAGTCTTTAAGTATGGCTGCTCCTCTTGTAACATGAGACTTCATGATGGCATACTCTTCATCCGTAAGTCTTCCCGGCTTATTAAGAACCCTGTCAGGAATTCCTATCTTACCTATATCGTGAAGCAGAGCTGCCTTTTTAAGATTTTCACACTCTTCTTCTGAAAAGCCCAGTTCTTTGGCTATAAGAACACTGTATTCCGAAACTCTTTGTGAATGCTGGCTGGTATTTTCATCCTTTGCATCCACCGTCTTAGCAATGGCAAGGATTGTTTCGTTACCCATTTTAACCTGGTTACGTATAAATGCCAGTTCCTTCTTCTGAAAATTAAGAGTACGCTGTATCTGTGTTCTTGCAACAAACCAGGTAAACCATGCAACCGCAAGCATTGCTATTATAAGCATGTATGCATGGAACCACTTTGTATCATATATCTCATTTTCTTTTTTAATATCAAATACACTTTCCTCGATAATTCTTTCACTCTTGCTGTCAAGGACACATAGATGAAATCTGAAGGTACCTGAAGGAAGATTCGTATAAGTTATTGTGGAAAGTTCACTCTGAGGAACAATGGTTGCTGAATTATCAAAGCCCTCCAGATAATACTGAACATTTGGATCTTCTACGGTAAAGTTTACAACCTCCGGAACTATTTCAATCTTAGAAACATCCCTTCCCACATCGAAGATTTCTCCTCTTTCAATCTCACGAGCCTCTCCGTCAAGATATACATTTGAGATCATCATACGGTAAGATTTTCTGGATAATCCATAGCTGTTGATATTCATACGATACACGCCATCATCGCAGGCAAGATAAAGATTGCCCTTATCATCCATATAATCCCAGGAATTGGCTGTAAGTGCTGATTTAAGGCCCTTCTTGGAATCAATAAGTTCAGCTTCAGCAGTTCTTTTACCTGAGCCAAATAATTCATCTCTGTTTACCACATATATTCCTGCACTTCCAAGTACGAAAAGATCACCGTTTTCTCCGGGCCATATATCATAATTATTAAAGTATGGGAACTTATCAAGAACCTTTATCTCATCATTCTTTGTAAGATAACAAAGGCCATTACTTGTTACGATGTACGCGCCATTACCCACAGTATCTTCTACAATCCTAAGGATTACCTCTGAACTGAGACCATCCTGCCTCTTAATATGCCCTGTTACCTCGCCATCCTTAATGATTGCTATTCCATCACCATCACTTCCGCAAAGAAGTCTGCCATCTGACATCTGTGCGATGCTCAGGATCATAGCTGAGCTGAGTCCGTCTTCATATTTTATAAGGTTAATCTGTTTCTTATTTTTGAAGAAGGCAAGTCCCAGGTCACTTGATGAGACTATGGTTCCGTCAGACATTTCCATGGATACTCTTGCCCAGTCGCCGCATAGGTTGTTTGTACTATCGTATTTTTTTGTTTCACCATTCTTTGAAACAACAATCAAACCTTTTCCGTAGGTAGATATCCAGAGATTATCATCTGAATCAACACTCACACATCTTATTCGGATATCCTTCATCTCCTCTGTGAGTTTATTATTTATTTCCTTATTCTCATCAATATCAATAATATCGAGGCCATTATCCGTTCCTACATAAAGCTTTCCCTGCCACTTGGTAACGGAATTTGATACACCTCCGGAAATGCCTGCCAGTCGATAGATATCCGAAAATGGCGAAAATGATATTCTCAGGAGTCCTAGTCTTGAGGATGTAAACCAAAGATTACCCTGATAATCAGTTGCCATACTGTCGATGGAATTATTGAAATTGCCTGTATTAATGAAATAGAACTTTTCAGCCTTATTTACATATCCGATTCCATTGTCTGCACATACATACATCGCTCCACTTTCAGTAAAACTCATATGATTTATTGAGCTTAAAGAACCGCAGTTAATACCTCCGGCCTTTACCGGTTTTCCGCTTTTTATATCATAGCGGTATATGTTGTTTGATGATGTTCCCACATATAAAACATCATCATCAGAGAACTTAACACTTGAGAATATCTCCTGCTCTGCATTAAGTCTCAGGGAAGCCGTTATATTCTCACCATTAATAATGAAAAGCTCACCATCGTTTGTTACGGTAGCCACATTGCCTTTACTGTCAGTGTCAATGCTGTGGGCATAAATAATCTCAGGAAGTTCCTGCACCATATGAAGACCACCGTCAAGGGTCATTATCTGAAGACTTGATGTGGTTCCTATATAATAATATCCGTCAGAGGATCTTGCTATACATCTTACTGAATTTGAAGGAAGTCCGCTGTTTTCATCTATTACATTTACTATCTTTTCATTGATGGCAATCGAGAAACCGTTATCATTTGTTCCGATCCAGAGTCTGTCCTCTTCATCCGTAAAGAGACAATTTACATTTCTGACTGAATCATATTCTCTCATCCATTTGAATTCACTGCCGTTGTAACGATAAAGACCGGCATAGGTTCCAACCCAAAGAATACCATCATTAGTCTGGATGACGGCGTTCGCTTCTCCGCAGGGAAGTCCATTATCACTGCTATATACAGTCTGGATATTGTTCACATTTATGTCCGCTTCTTCAGCCCTTACAGGAAGACTTTTCATGGTAAGACATGTGCCTAATACAAGTAATGGTATCAGCATGGCAGCAATATTTTGATTTCTACGGAAACGCACGAATTTGATAAGAAAATAAAGAGCAAGTAAGGTTAATACCTTGTCAAGAAAATCCACATAGAATTCACCGATTGCAGCAGCAAAAATATGGTTCAGTTCTATCTCTTCCAGATATGAAACAACTCCATCGCCCCACATATTTCCGGGGAGTCCATGATTGAATATAAGACTTATGGGAGTTGATATAAGAACAGAGAAAAATGTAACTATAATGCTGACACTCAGGGTTCCGAAAAGTGTGTCAAACATCTTCTTTCTGGCACAGATACCTACAGTAATACCTATTGCAATATTGGTAAGACCGTAAAGCATCTCCAGCGGTGCTTTGATACCGTACATAAGATTACTTGCAAAGCCAACCACAGCTCCGCAGAAAGGATCACAGACATATGCCGTGATACAAGTACCCATTGAATCCATCCATATCGGGAGGGAATACTCACGGGCAATAACCTTACCAAAGAAATCGATAAGAATCATGATAGCTATAAATATAATAACCTTGTAGCTTTTTCTGGTATTCATTATATACCCCCACACTATCTAACGATTCTTCGGGAAAATGGTCGCAGCATAAAACCTTTGCCATTATAAACATTTACCTTTCCGAAATTGAAAAAACCATATCTGATATATTCAGCATCATCTATACATTTTACTATTATACTATCTTCCGATAGTTCCAAGTCCGGCACTCTCCAATTAATGCCATCATCACTTATTTCAAAGCCATATATGTTATGTAAACTAGCATCTTCAAAACCCTCTGATTCATTTCTGACATCAGGAAGTGTATTATCACAGATTATAATCCCATCATATATGTTTTCAAACTCAAGTACAAGATTAATATTTTGACCATCACCGTCTTTCTTAACATACATATTTTTGAGAAGCATATCGCTTCCTGCCACATCGGTTTTGTGATAGATATATTTAAATGCAGTTCCTGCCATTCTTTCTGCCGGTGTCACCTTATCCAGTGGATGAATATTACAGTATTCACCTGCATCAAGAATTGCCGTCATATAAACATTTTTATTCTCTTCTGATACTTCTTCCTGGGCCTCTCTCAGGTATGCCCAGTCACGAACATCTTCGTCTATTGTCGTTCCGTACATAGGAAGCTGAAAGATAAGAACCGGGATGTCCGGATTCTTAAAGAAATCTCTATACTCATCCAGCAGGCAGTTAAGCATTGCTTTATATTTTCTGTTCTCGCCGGAGGCTAAAACATCTTCATAATTTCTATAAGCATCCTCTTCTCCCTGATAAAAGATCACACCTTTAACTGTATAAGGGGCTACTCTCTTCAGCATAGTTTCCACAAGACCGGCAGGTCTGAAGAGGGAATCCGTCCAAAGTGGTGGCGGCCATGGGCCATTACCAAGAGTGTTGATCAGTTCAACATTTGAAATACCAGGTTTTGTCCGGAGCAATTCTTCCAGTTTAAGACAATAGTCCTCATTTATTCTGTCATATTCAGACTGCTCACTTATATGCTCTTCCTCAGTCTGTGAGATGGTCTTAACGTAGGCTTCAAGATAAGAAGCCGCCTCAGGAAGTTTTTCCAGCCTATTTCTTTCCAGCCAGCAGGTAATGGATGAGCCTCCCTGATAACAATCTATGATACCAACGGGAAATCCCAGCTCCTCCTGAAGTCTCACTGCATAATAATAGCCAATTGCTGATACATCGCCGAAGCAGCCATCCGTGCAGGGCTTCCAGGTAAGATTCTTCTCCTGATTTAAGAAATCCTCATCAATAAGGGGAGCTTTTATCACGTTAAAATATCTTATCTCCGGAAAGGAAGAATTTTTCAAATCCTCCGGCCCTGTTTTGGAATCCTTTAATTCAAATTCAATATTGGACTGACCGTTACAGAGCCAGACTTCACCATAAAGTACATTTTCAATAAGACTTTCAGTCCTCGAGCCCTCTGAAGTCTCACCTGTTATCTTTAGAAGATATGGACCGCCTGCAGCATGGGGAGGGAGACTAAAACACCAGTCTCCTGCCTTTACATTTTCCCGGCACTTAATATTATCTATTTCAACATAGATCACTTCATCTGATTCGGAAGTACCGAATATATAATTTTCACTATCTCTCTGCAATACCATATTGTCAGAAAAAATCGCTGCAAGTTTCATCCCACTTCTCCCAGGTTACTTCTTTGAAAATCTGTTCATCAGTTCAATAAACATTCTACCGTTATGATATGGACATTTCCATTCATTGGTTATTGGCATTCCCGGTACAGGTTTGCCATCTTTATCAACATCTGAATACCACTCGGAGCCACGTCTCACATCTATGATATATCTCTTAACGTATTTCCAGATTTTAACTACTGCGTCGTAGTATTCTTCGCGGCCGGTTTTCTCATATCCATTCATGAAACCCACCATGGATTCGCTCTGTACCCACCAGATACGTGTCTCCAGAACAACTCCATTTTCAGATTCTGCAGGAACTGAGTTTCCATTATATGCCACTTCATATATCTTATTGGTAAGCACTTTCGTCATATCCGTAAGATCATACTGTGTTCCATGGAGTTCAAGGACTTCGATGGTTCTGTCTATGAGCCAGGCAGTCTCTATATCATGTCCGAAGGAATGAAGATCTATAATAGAGTTATAATCCTTATCAAAGAATACCTCAAGTCTCTCTTTTGAAGGATCGTATATCTTATCTCTGAAAATGACCAGAATCTCCTTTATCTTATCTGCCACATTTTCATTCTTATCCACTCTGTACAGCTCGGTATAAGCCTCCATAACATGAAGTATGGTATTCATTGTTCTTGTGGCAATAACTCCGTTTTCAGAAAGTTTCTCGTTGGAAGCAGGCTGAAAATCACGGTCAAAGGCTTCAAGATATCCATCCTTATCCCTGCATTTTGTCTCAATTATATCAAACAGGCTGTAGGCAATATCCAGCGCCTCCTTATCTCCGGAAGCCTCATAATAAGATGCCAGGCCATAGATGGCAAAGGACTGACAATAGGTATGCTTTGTGCTATCCTGCGCCACTCCATCGTAGCTGACGGACCAATAGATGCCGCCCTTTTCCTTATCGAGGAATGCACTCTTTAAATATTCATATGCATGTGTAGCGGTTCTAAGATAACTCTCATCTCTAAACTTTGTGTAAGCATTTGAGAAAAACCAAAGAATACGGCTGTTGAGGATTCCTCCCTTATCAGCCTTTTTATCCAGGGAAAGGTCCTGATTCATAACACCATAGAACCCTCCGAAGCCATTATCAGTAAGGCCCTGCCAATAAGGAATCATGTGGTTAATGAATTCCTGCTTTAATTCTTCAGCAATATCCTTATACTTGTTATCAATTTCGCCACCTGTTAATATTTCTGTTCTCATTTCGGATACCTCCCGAATCAATATAACAAAAAGTCAATTGTTTATATATTACGAATCTATGTTAGCTTCCTTCGAATTCTCTTCGATATATTTACGACGTGGAGCAACCTCTGTTCCCATAAGGGTACTTGTGATGGAGCTTGCCTCAGCACGGCTGGAGATCATTACCTGCTTAAGCACTCTGTGCTCAGGATCCATGGTAGTCTCAAAAAGCTGATTAGCATCCATCTCACCAAGTCCCTTATATCTCTGAATAAGGAACTTGCCACTGTGGTCACGTCTGTATTTTTCAAGCTCATCATCTGAATACAGATACTTGGCCTTCCTGCCTTCACCAACTCTGTAAAGAGGTGGAATGGCG
Source organism: Eubacterium sp. (assembly GCA_024692605.1). Classification (GTDB taxonomy): domain Bacteria; phylum Bacillota; class Clostridia; order Lachnospirales; family Lachnospiraceae; genus Eubacterium_Q. The sequence goes on along the minus strand of JAILMQ010000213.1, from coordinate 16,012 downwards.
ATATAGATATGGCCCTCTGTAATAAGATCCGGATAGAATCTGTAAAAAAATGTAAGAAGCAGCGTTGCAATATGTGCCCCGTCCACGTCGGCATCTGTCATGATGATAATCTTATTGTAATTAAGCTTTGATATATCAAAATCATTTCCGAAGCCCTGAGAGAAGCCGCAGCCAAAGGCATTGATCATGGCTTTTATCTCTGCATTCTCAAGAACCTTGGAAACAGGAACCTTCTCAACATTCAGAATCTTTCCGCGAAGAGGAAGGATTGCCTGATACTTACGGTTACGTGCTGACTTTGCAGAGCCGCCGGCGGAATCACCCTCCACTATGAATATCTCACAGTTTTCAGCTTCGTTACTCTCCTGTCTCACAAGTTTTCCATTTCCCTCAAAGGAGAATTTATTCAGATTGATCTTGGTCTTATTCTTTGCCTTTTCCTTCGCAGTCTCAACAGCTCTGTCTACGATATCCTTCAGCACATCATAGTTTCTGTCAAAATAAACCGTAAGCTGCTCACGCATTATGGCATCCACTGCAGGAGTCACATCAGTATTGGAAAGTCTGGTCTTGGTCTGTCCCTCAAACTGAGGATCCGGATGTCTTACAGATATGATAGCCTGAACACCCTGTCGGATGTCGGCACCGGAAAGATTACTATCCTTCTCCTTCAGAACACCCAGCTCATTACGGGCATAGTTGTTTATGATCTTGGCAAAAGCTGCCTTGTATCCGGATACATGAGTTCCTCCCTCCGGGTTTGTGATATTGTTGGTGAAACCGATTACATTTTCATCTCCATCCTCAGTACAGACGAAAACAATATCAGCTTCAATACCATTTTTCTCACCCTTAAGGGAAACCACCGGTGATGTCTTGGTCATGTCCTTTGCTATATCCTCAATAAAGGCTACCAGTCCACCCGGCTGATGGAATACTTCAGGAGCATATCCATCCCTTTTATTTTCAAATGTAATAGTCAGCTCCGGATTAAGATAACAGGTCTCCTTGATTCTCTGACGGATGGCACTGGACTTGAACTTAACAGTTTCAAAGATAGTATCATCCGGATAAAGAGTTACTCTGGTACCTGTTTTCTTTGCAGGAACTGCCGGCTCACTTGGAAGAAGACCGTCAATAAGCTTGGTCTTCGGCTTTCCATATTCGTAGGTGTCATGATATACATTTCCATCTCTATAAACATCTACTATGAGCTTCTTTGAAAGTGCATTAACAACGGCAGAACCAACACCATGAAGACCACCGCTTATCTTATAAACAGAATCATTGAACTTACCACCTGAATGAAGAACGGTGAAAACAACTCGTTCCGCACTCTTCTTTTCTGTAGGATGAAGATCAACCGGAATTCCACGTCCGTCATCCTCTACCGTAGCAGAACCGTCTTCATTAAGGCTTACATATATATTCTTGCAGTAGCCGGCAAGGTGCTCATCCACTGCATTATCTATTATCTCCTGAACCAGATGATTAAGTCCTGTACGTCCGGTACTGCCTATATACATACCGGGTCTGAGTCTTACAGGTTCAAGACCCTTCAGGACCTTTATGGATTCGGAATCGTATGTATCAACTTTTTTTGCCATTTTTATTTACCTTTCTTGTTTCCTTTTCCACCACGTTTTACTGCCTTCATATCTGACAGCATCATTCCACTGAATTCGGTATCATTTCCTCCTGATACAGCACTGGCCACATGATCCCCTCTTCTGAGAGATATGAGTGTGACACCTCCTGCACCCTTACCCTGAACAGGAAGTTCATCTGAACGTACCTTTATGGAATAACCATTTTCAGTTTCAGCAACAACATACTCTCCCTCATATCCAACATATACAAGGTTGGCCTTCATTGCCTGTGAGGTCTTTCTAGAAGTATCAAAGAGAGCTGCGGAGGCACGTTTTGCTTTACCCTCCACAGTTACAAATACCAGGTTTTCAACAGGCTTAACTGTTTTTATAAACTCCTCAAGTTCGCTGCCTTCAAGATTACCTGCAGGGTTCATTTCAGTTACATTCATCATTGCAACAACATCTGCAGTGTGACTCATCTGGCAGAAATCGAATATCTGGATACCCTTATCCGTGATCCTGAACTTCTTATCCTTCTTGTTCTGCTTCTTCAATATGTCCATAACCTTAATGATATGAACCATACCCTCACTATCAAATATGGCAATCCTATCGGTTGACATAACATTTAAATCGAACTTTCTTGCGATGTCACTATTCTTCTCGAATACAGCCCTTGGAGCTGACTTGATATAGAAGAATCTGTCAAGAAGTATGGTTTCTTCTGTGGCAACAATCTTCTCCTTTTCAAGCTGAACTTCACCAAGAGACTCAATCTTGGACTTTCTTGGAATAGCATATCTCTTCTTAAGGTCCTCGATATCTCCGATCATCTGCTTCTTCATTGCAGACTTGGACTTAAGAAGCTTTTCGTATTTCGAAATCTTCTTCTCTGCTTCCTCCAGCTCCTTCATGAGGATATCAACCTCAAGTCCGATGAGCTTCTGAAGTCTCATGGCCAGGATTGCATCTGTCTGCTTCTCAGTAAAATGTAGCTGCTGTGCGTCAGCTATAGAGCCCTTAAATCTGAACTTGATGTTGTCTGTCTTACCGTACATCAGACATTCTTTTGCTTCCTTAGTGGTTGAAGAGCCACGAAGGATTTCTATGATAAGATCGATAACATCAACCGCTTCCAGAAGTCCGCTCTTAACCTCCCTGACATCTCTCTGCTCTGCAAGAAGTCTTTCATACTTTGCAGTATAGACTTCCCATTTATATTCAGTGTAGGTTTCAAGGACTCTCTTAAGTCCCATAACCTCCGGTTTCTTGTTGTAGATACAGTTCATGTTGACACTGTAATTCTCTTCAAGACCGGCCTTCTTATAAAGGAGATTAAGTATCTTCTCTATCTCTTCATCGGTTGTGCCCTTCTTAACATCAATGGCAAGACACTCACCGTCTTTATCACCTCTGTCTGCAATATCCACAACTGCAGGAAGCTTGCCCTGACGAACCAGATCGGCAACAGTGTTGAGGAACTTCTCTGTGGAACCAATCATGGTAAACGGAATCTCTGTTACACAGATGGATTTTCTTCCACGACCTGCGTCACGAATCTCAACCTTACCACGAACCTTTATCTTTCCAAGACCTGTTTCATAGATCTGAAGCAGAGTCTCTTTATCCGCATTTATTATTCCACCGGTTGCGAAGTCCGGACCCTTAACAATCTCAAGAAGCTCTTCTGTAGTAATATCCGGATTATCCAGATAAGCTATCTCTGCATCAGCAATCTCTGCAAGATTATGTGTAGGAATATTGGTTGCCATACCAACGGCAATTCCTGTGGCTCCCGAAGTAAGCATATTAGGAACCAGGAAAGGTATATGCACCGGCTCATTCTCAGTACCATCAAAGTTTGGCATGAACTCGCAGTACTTAAGATCCTTAAGGCCTTCCTCGGCATACTTTGATATACGTGCCTCTGTATAACGCATGGCAGCTGCGCCGGAACCGGACACATCACCGAAGTTTCCATGAGGATCTACGAGAGGTATGGGCAGCTTCCAGCTCTGAGCCAGGTTTACAAGACCTTCATAGATAGAACTGTCACCGTGGGGGTGATATTTACCCATTGTATCTCCTACGATACGGGCACATTTTCTATGGGGACTGTCAGACCTGGTGAGTTCTGAAAGAGAATAAATAATTCTTCTCTGAACAGGCTTAAGTCCATCCTTTACATCCGGAAGTGCTCGCTCCGTGATGACGGACATGGCATAATCCACATAGTCCTGACCCATTTCCTCTTCATAATCGATTGTTTTAATTGTTTCCATATCTACTCCTGACTAGTTAATTTATAGTATATTTCTTAGTAATTCTTATTTTTGTACGTAATCTGATTTATTCTACCATATATAGTATTTAATTTCAAAGGAAAACATTACCTTGTGGAATTAAAGAAAGAGCGTAACCTTCGTAACGCTCAAAGTTCAAAAAATTCCATTGTTTTTTTATTAGCCAGTCCCATATGGGAAGGATTCTGAAATCTATGATCTGCTCCATCCACCGGAATGAACTCAATTATATTGTTCTCCGCAAACTCTCTTCCACTCTCAAAGGGAACAACCTCATCCTTTGTACCATGGAAGATCAGAATATCATCGGCATAATCAATATAATCCCGCTCCCGGATATCATTTTCTTTAAGCTCTCGGATAAAGTCCAGAGTAATCAGTATCTTTCTATCAAATCCCACAAGGATGCTCTTGCCCTTCATCAGCTTATCGTAGTCGTCTCCCTGCATGATGGTCTTTGTGATAACATCATACATATCCACCGCCGGACATCTCAGGGCAATCTTACGGAAGGGATTTCCATTTTCGGATATATATTTCAAAACCAGATATCCTCCAAAGCTGGTTGCGTAGGAATAAAAGTTTTTGATTCCGAATCTTGATTTAAGATCCTCAAGCACCAGTCTCATATAGGTATTGCAATCCTCAAGACATAGCTTTTTCTTTACATCATCTCCGTGGGCAGGCCAGTTGAATACCACAATTATAGTATTTTTATACTTTGAAAGCACCTTTTCCGCAAAGCCATTTGCTGCATTATTATCCTTATGGCCCGCAAATCCGGTTCCGAAAACAACTGCATTTTCTGCAAGAGACTTATCCTTAAAATACACCTTGCAGCGGATACTGTGTCCCTCTTCATTAACATCGTAGTATTGATACATTTCAGTTTCCTCTGAATATTTTTATATGTCAGTTACATTTCCATCGCCATGAATATCAATCTTATCTCCGAGAAATGTAGGCTCCGGCTTATATATGCACTTAATAAAATCCTTGTCCCTCGCCAGGATTTCTCTCATCTCTCTATAGCTGCTTCCGCTATACACATCATCTGCCCCAACTCCGTAGGCCTCAATTCCAAGATGCTTTGCTATATAAAGCGCCCTGTTCAGATGATAAGTGCTGGATACAATGATAACCTTTTTCACTCCAAATACTTCTTTGGCACGGTACAGACTTTCGTAGGTTGAGAATCCTGCGTGATCCATGAATATGTCTGCCGAATCCGTAACGCCGTTATTCATGGCATACTTCTTCATGGCACTAACCTCATTATAATAGATATCACCATGGTCACCTGACATCAGAAGCTTTGGAGCGGCCTCCTTACCATAGACATCCAGAGCGATATCCAGCCTGTCTCTCAGCATTGGGCTTGGAGTTCCATTTGCGTAAACGCCGCAGCCCAGAACCAGGATGCAATCCACATCTGTTTTCTTTGCCGCCTCCTCAGGAGTTATTATCTGATTTTTAGTATTTAACAATATAAAAACATCAAGTATTAAAACGATGCCTCCTGTAACCAGTATTGTTATAAGGAAAAACTTCGCTATATTTTTTATAATTTTCTTCATAATTAGGTAATTCTATCAGAATACCCTCTATATTACAAGTACTCCCTCAATTAACCTTTATTCCGGTAACATATGAACTGTTACCTGCTTTATCTAAAGCTTTGATAGCCATATAAAAGCTTTTTTTGCAAGGTATTGTCACTTTTAAATAGCCCTTATATTTACCCTTTTTCACCTTTTTTATATATTTTTTAGGTATCTTCTTCATCTTTTTGTTGTTCTTTGAATAGGTAAGCTTCTTTATACCGCTGTCCTTATCCTTAACATAGAATACAACCTTCTTTTTACGCGAAGCATAATTCTTTATCTTCTTGAAAACAGGCGGCTTATTATCGTAAAGGAAGGTAAATGTAGATGTATTTCCACTTATATCTGTGGCAACGATTACATTTTTACCCTGCTTAAACTTTTGTTGTCTTATAAGATACCAGCGTTTGCTCACCTTTCCATCAGAATTAACTGTACTGCACAAAAGATCAATACCATTACAGGTAATTGATTGTAATCCGGTTTCATCAGTAATATCCAGACTATCGATATTACGATAATACTTATTCTTTTTCAAACCTTTGATCAACGGCGGAGTTTTATCAGAATCTATAACTTTTTTTGAAGTTTCTGTATAAGCATACATTTCTTCAGTCATAGAGCCACCGTTTCTTATAAATGTAACTGTTCTTTTATCTTCTCCAAGAATACCATTGGTTTCAACAATATCTTCAGACAAAATAAATGTAAGCTTTATATACATTGATTCATATAGCTTTTGTATGTCGTCTGTACTTTTTTTGACAACTGAAGTTTGTTCTTCAACTTTTTCACCCGGAATATAAATCAGATCAGGACGGATCACACCAATATCAGTATCCTTACTAACCTCTTTGAGGGACTCTGTAACAGTCTTCTTTGACATATAATATGTCTTTCCATCCTCTAAAACCACAGACTCGTATTCCGGTCCTAATTTATCCCTCGACACTTCATCCTCTGCATAATACACCTCTGTTGTAAGATCTACATTTTCGCCCTGGGAGAGATCATAAGTATAATATATTCTGCATCCTGTAAATAAAAACATGACACAAATCGTTAATATTAATAATGATATTTTTTTCATTCAGAAACCCCCTATAAATAATCCGGATGTTCTCCTGACCAACCTGTTTCAGGAACACATGATAGATATGACACTTCCTCCTCACTTAATGCAAAGTCAAAAATATCCATATTCTCAAGCATACGTTCCTTACTTGAAGCTTTCGGTATAACAGGAATGCCCCGCTGAATCAGGTAATTAAGCAGAATCTGAGCAGGTGACCTGCCATACTTTTGGGCAAGTTTTGATATACGTATCATTCTGCCGATTCTGATTTACGGAAATGTTTCCTTTTTCTCTCCTTCTTCTTAAAACAAAATACTGGTATAGAAAGAAGTAATGGTATCACGGTAAAAATAAGGAACAATATCGGTAATACCAATTCTGAATCAAAAAACAACAACTGTGTATATGTAACATCAGATGTTAACTTGGGATCCAGAAATACCGCAAAAACATACCCATCGAAACCGTATGCCCGGGAATAATAGAAAAACACACTAACAAATACCATGACAACGAGATACAAAAGTGGAATAACAGGAAACGCAAAGATGAACATCAGAAAAAGCGCCGATGAATAGCAGGCTATACCTGCTACACAGTCCATTCCGATGCGGAGAGCCAACATCCATATTTGCTCCCAAGTTGAATATGCACCGAAGCAGAGACCAAGAAGCAGTATCCAGAGCATTATGATCAAATTTACGCAAATTATGGTCAATGCGCCAGCGAAGAATTTTGACATCACTCCCGATGCCCTCTTTTTACCATGTTCCTCAACCAGTAGTATAGCATTTTTTGTAAACTTTTTCTGATAAATACTAATTATAATTGCAGCCACCGGTACCCAGCTCGAAACATAGAATATATAATTATACATTGCAAAGAAGAAGGTCTGATCATTCCAAAACTTAACTTTTGTATATATCGTCATCCCTAATGCTCCGAGCAAGACCAAACCAATCATCACGATGAATCTTTTCTTTTTTATTATATTAAAAAAATCATATTTAAATAATTCCATCTTCTCACCTCTACCAAATCACAACTCTATACTCCGGTTCTATATACATTCCGTCGCCCGGACCTATGTCATAGGTATCATAGAATTCCTCAAATTGCATCAAAACATAATTAACTCTGAGATAATTGAGAGGATGCGGATCATTTTTTATCCTGTATATGATATCTCGCTTAGCTTCCAATTTTGCCCAATGCTCTGCGTAGTATCTAAAGAATGCATCATAATCAAATGATTCCCGATTTTTTGCAAGCATCAGACAAACTCTTGTTCCTTCAATATCAGCAATTGTCTCGCCTGTAATATCATTTGTCTTGGTATATTTCCCCGCCCCCTCAAATGATTCAAACGAACCTAACTGATTAAAAATACGATTTGACATATCAGACCAGTTCTTTAGTTCATCACTTGAAATTATATCTTTAAAATTACCTACCGAGTCATAATGAATACCATGACTATCAAAAGCATGTGACAGTTCGTGTCCCAATATGGTACCTATGTATGCAAGCCTCTTTTCGTAAGGATCATCAACACTGTATGCAGGTTCAGCAAGGATTCCTATATCAATGAAAATGGAATTCATAGGTGGATAATAATATGAATTCGTATTTGTTGTGGAAGTATCTGATGCATATATATCCCAGCAAATCTTGCTTTTATAATTCTGAACCATATCAGAAATATGCAGATATTTCTTTTTGCTGAGCTGACAGATAGCATCAAGAAAAGAACCACCCTCTTCGGCAGGTATCAGATCAACATCTGAATAATCAGCCGTATTTGAAGGTTTCATAACAAATTCGGATATATTTTCAAGTTTATTAATAACCGCTTTCTTTCCATCATCCGTAAGAGTACTGCTTGAACTGATTTCTTTCTTATACATAGCTTTTAGATCATGAATCATTCCAATCATATCATCATATACATTCTCATTAAAATAATATTCAATATAAGCCTGATCCAGCGCAGCTGAAAGATTCGATTTTTTCAGCGCCAGATCAAAATAGTATTCCTGATCTTTTTCTATCCTTTCCTCATATGGATTGGTCAGATCCAGATTAGTTTCCATTAAACAATCAAATGCCCCACTATCCAGAAATTGCATCGAATCAAGACATAGACGCATTATAAAATAAGATTTGATATCCAATACATTTTCTTCTTTGTATATATCTTTAAGATATCCTAGATATGAAAGCTCTCCAGTGAAATATTCACAGTTTGTAAGAGAATAATGTTCCAGCATTTCATCTAACGGGTACGATTTTGCAATATCAAGTATCTCATCTTTGGAATATGCATTTTTATAATCAGTAAAATCAGCAAAGTCTAAATGAACAAGCTCTGATTCAAATCTAAACCCTCTTGTGATGATCTTATTTATCTCACTCATGGAGTAGCCACATCTGTCTAAAATGTAAGTAACACGCGATTCCACTTTTTGTCTTCTCATAAAACCTTCATCATTTATCTCGACATAATATTCATTATCTTCCAAAGTCAACTCCGGCCTTGTAATATTTAATGTCAGAACATCATCCACTGCCTCATCATTAAGATAATTTATATCCACGAGTGAAGCTGCAAATGGATTTCTGTCATTATCTATCATATAAGCTGAAACATCATCAAGAGATTTGATGTCATCAATATATTCTAAGTACTTTTTAAGAGGCTCGACACCAAGAGAATCGCGATATTCCATATCAAAAAGCCCATCAGCCACACGTATGATTTCAATATTATTGTCATGAACTGTTTCATCTTCTATAAGCGCTCTCTTGTTTTCCATTACTGTCTTTGAAGTATCTCCAAAAGGACCAATATTATAACTAAAATCTCTTATCTGTCTGGTCGACCAATCATGATTCACCGCAGCGGCAAAATCGTCTTTGAGACTAATATCTGCAGTTTTATCTATCGTCTCAAAAATACTGGAATTAATCCATTGATAAGTGAATCCATCCACTGTCTTAGGATTTTCATCACACCCTGTGCAGGAAAGCATCATACATATAACGAGAATCACCACAATAACTTTCTTATAAAACTTCACAATCAACCTCCATCGTATTTCAAATTCACATATCTCCAGCTGTAGTAATAATAGTAAAATTATTATGAGAGTTTCATTTTGTTTCTCCTCTCATAAATTATTTTTATCTGTAATGAATTCAATGTACTGTGATGTAACAATATCCTTTTTCGCCTTTGGCAAAATATATGTGTTACCATCAGTAAGTATTACGTTAGCACCACTTATTTTCTCAATATATCGAGGATTAACAATAAGTCCTCTGCGAATCTCTATAAAATTCTTCTTAAATAGCTCTGCAACATCAGAGAAATTCATAAGGATACGCTCTTTTCTATCGCTATTACAGTAGATAACAGTATAGTGCCTGTCACTTTCAATCCTGACTACATTTTCCGTATGGAATACATGAATATCTTTACCAGAATTTATAACAACAGGAACGGACTGTTCAGTATTAAGCCTTAAACTTACACGTGCAAAAGCTTTTACAATATCAGTTTCGGAGCATGGTTTAACTAGATAATCAACCGCATGCACTTTGAAAGCGTCTATTGCGTGATCAAGACTCGTTGTACAAAATATTATCTGAGTATCCGGTGATAATTCCTTAACCGCGCGAGCTATCTCCATACCATTCTCGTTTTCAAGATAAATATCCTGAAAAACAATAGAATAGGATTTTCCCTTTTTCACACTTTCAATCAAATCTGCTCCAGTACTGAAGTATTCCATTTCCAGGTCTTGTGCGATGTCCATAAGGGAAAATCTTATTTTTTCAGCTTCAGCTTTGCAGTCGTCACAAATTGCTATCTGCATAAAGAACCTTCCTTTCATTTATTTTTTAAATCTAATTATACTTTATCCATTCATTTTAATTCATATCTTTTATACCATAACATATAAAACCATAGCCAAATCATGCACCAATTATCTAAAAATTCACACGAATTGTTTTTATGACAATTAATTGTATCCACAATCTATTTTTAGTTTATAAACTATATTTTTATGATACAATATAACATAATTGTCATAATATAATTCCAATATGTTTTATAAGGAGCTTTAACCATGGCAAATGGAATCAACATATCCAAGTTAGTTAATATTATATTGCTCACATTTTTAGATTCATTCCCATATATGGTACTGGCATTATATACATTCAGAGGACACTGGCGTTTCAAAAAAAACATTTCTATAAGTCTTTTATGTGCTGTAGCGATATTGCAAATGATACTGGTTCCGTTCAATTCATATTTTGGCAATCGCGATAATCCCTATTTTGATATTTTTTTATCAATAATACAGATTATTTTTTTCTTTGCTGCTGTTAAGACCAGCGTAGGTAAACTAATATTTACCGTTTTGGTTATAACTAATCTTGGAACTATGGTGGTAGCATGGGCTGAATGTCTTGTTAATATTGTTTTTCCAAATCATTCTCAGTATAAATTTGATTTTACCTATATACTCTTTACAATACTTATGCTTATATTTTTGATACCTGTTATGTATATGTATATTTTTAAATATATTTCTTCACCATCAGAAATCGAAGATAATAGTGCTTCTGAAAGTGAATATATGTGGAATTATCTCTGGATTATTCCTGCAATCTTTTATCTGATATGGGTATATCATTTATACTCTGGTAATAAATATCACGTAGATCTTTCCAATGTCATTTTCCTTTCGCTGATTAATGCCGGTTCTTTAATCATATACAGAACCATTATACAAACAGTACAATTATATAAAAAGAACACGGCTCTCCTTGCAGAAAACCATGTCCTTTCGATACAACAATTGCAATATGACAGTTTAAATGAACGTCTTGAGAATATGAGACGTACCCGTCATGATCTTCGCCACTATACTTCACTTCTCAAAGAAATCAAAGAAAGTGGAGATATTTCTGAACTTGATAACCTGATAAACATGTTCACAAAACAAAACATGCTTAACCAGCAGCTTATATACTGTGAGAACGAAGTTGTTAATGTTGTTCTGGCACTTTATACTGAAACAGCTTATGAGAATAATATATCTCTTTCAGTAAAAACAAATATACCAAAAGATGTCTTTATTGATAAAAAAGATCTTTCAGTCCTTTTTGGAAATATACTTGAAAATGCTTCTGATGCCTGCAAAGAACTGGAAGAGGATAGATTTATTAATCTCACCGCCATATATAATTCCACTGATAAAGCCCCTCATTCTCTGTCTATTATCGTAAAAAATAACTATGCTACAGAACCTTCTCACACAGAAAGCGGCATATTCCATTCAACAAAGCATTCTGGCGATGGAATAGGTATCAGTTCTGTAAGAAACATTACAGAAAAATATGACGGAGCAAGTACATTTACCCACGAAAATGGTATATTTACCGTTTCGATGATTCTATATGAAAAAAAATCGAAACAGTATGGATAACAATTTACATATACTTTTATTTCCTTACAAACCTGAATACCCCAAACTTCTCTTCAGGGTTAAGATTTTTAATATAGTCCAAATATTTATCAGTCACATAATCACTGTCCCCTGAAGTGTTTATATCATTAAGTGTATCAGCCGCTTCATCTTTTCGTCCCTCTCTGAACATTCTGATTGCTTCGCCGAGCATGAAGCTGTTATGATGCCTTCTTTCTCTTTCTTCATCCGGAAGGCAATCAAGAACCTCATAGATTTCCTTGACCTCATTTACTCCTGCAACCTGAACAAAACCAAGATATCTTAAATCAAAAGCATCCGGATGTGTAAGCTTATCAACCGTATCCTTAGATACAAGAACTGCTGTTTTATATTGTTTTGTAAGACTCTCAAATCTTGATGACAGGTTGACCGTATCAGAAATAACTGTACCTGAAAGGCGCTGCTCTTCTCCAACTATACCAATCTGTGCCATTCCGGTATGTATACCAATTCCTATATTTATTTCATCTACACCTATTCTTTCAGCTACACCAGGATCCAGCACGATAGCCTTATATATGTCTATTCCACTCCTGAGAGCATCATCTGCCGTTTCAAAGAGTGCCATGATGGCGTCACCGATATACTTATCAATGAAGCCATTATTTTTTCGTATTATTGGACCTGCCACTCCATAGATGATATTTACAAATTCAAAATTTTCCTCAGTTGTCATCTTTTCAGATATAAGAGAAAATCCTCGTATATCAAGGAATAGCACTGTAAGTTCGCGACTGTCCGAATCTCCCAGCTGAAGATCGGTAAACTCTTCTTTTCCAAGCAGAGTTCTGAATTGTTCAGGAACAAACTTATAATAGAATTTTTCTGTTCTGTCTTTTTCTTCAAAGAGCTTTTCCAGATTCTGACCCATTGAGTTGACTTCGTTACAGATATCTCCCATCTCATCCTTTGACTTATATTCGATTCTGGCGGTGAGATCACCCTCTGAGATTTTCTTAACAACTCCGGTAGCTTTTTTTATCATCCTTCTGATATAGAGAGACATAAGCATATTTGTAGCCGCAAAAAAGATAATCACCATACTTACATAAATAATCATCTTAAGCCATAAAATTCCTCTATATTCATAAAAGGAAGAATTGGTTGTTGTAACCTTAAGATAAATATCCCCGGCAGAGTTTCCATCATCTATAAGAGCATAAGCTGATATACTGCTCCTATTTCCCTGCGAAGTCAGCAGACTATTTATATCCTCATCAAAATATATATCATCAGCTCCCTGAGTATCCTTTAATGTAAAGTTCTCTTCTTCTGTAAAAAGAGGCATACAGGACTTTTTTTCATCTGCAAGAATTGCCGCTTTTGTTGCATCTGTACGCTTCACAATGGAGAATATATAATCTTCACTCCATTTTTCCGTATGACCGGTACTGATTTCAGCAAGCTTTTCACGAAGAGCATGGTAGTCTTTACCTGTTGACTCATTTGCTGCAAGTAGATTCGAAAAGTCATACCCCTCTAATTTGTCAGCTCCGAAATGAGATATGATACTAAGCTCATTTCTAACATTCTTATAATTCTGTTCTGTGGTTGTATTATATATATTTACACCAATAACAATCGCTATCACGGTAAATATGGGAACAGTCACCATTATCTGCTTATAAAATATAGTCTTTCTTCTTATAATAAGATTGATAATAATCCCCACTATAGCGATTTCTTGCATGATATTAGGTATTATAAGAAGAAATATAAGATAATGATCATCTATCTTTAAAAGAGTATCCTTCTCAGAGATTTTTCCATCTTTATAGGTAAGCAGGCCATCAGAAAGACATATCGCAAGTACTGACTTACCGCTGCCATCTGTATAAGTGTCTAAAAAGCTAATACGCTTTTTTTCAAGTCCTTCTACACGGCTTAAATCAAGTACTTCTTCAGCCGTACCGTCTTTAATCCTGTAAACCTTTTCCGGCTTATTCTCATCAAAAACATATAGTTCATTATCTATTAAAACCGCATCAGTAAAGTAAGACGATTTTTCTGTATCAAAATGATAAATAACCTCTTCCAGCGGTTCATCAAACTCTGTCCTGTAAACATTTCCATCACTTCTGACAAAAAGAAATGAACCATCTATCGGAATTACATTTACCGTAAATGTACCATTTTCGTCAGTTGGATAATCATGACTTATCTCAACCTTTCCGGTATTTGTATCTATCCGATAGAGCTTTGTATTATCATTATATATTAAGCCAAATGTAATAAATCCGCCAAAGTAATGAAGGCGGCTGAGTCCCGACTCCAGCTCACCATCGGATCCGTCATACTCTATATCACATATCTTATCTATATATTCATAATTCTTACTAAGCTTAACAATGCTTTCTTTTGTAAAAGATTTATCATAGTTGCCCTGATAATATGTCCTTACTGCATATATATCTCCCTGATCCGTAATAACCAGGTTGGATGGTGAAAACTTATCTGTATTTTTCACATCTGCAAAGATATCATTTGTAAAGGCATAGTTCTTTTCTTTTGTTTCTATATCATATACTGCGGTATATCCGTAATAACCTATATCTGACATAGTAGCAATAGTTCCACTATCATTAATAGAAAATGCCTGAACATCCTTAAACTCAGTCTCATCAATTGGAATCTTGCCTTCATCTGTAACTCCATTAATACGGATTGTTATATAAGTGTCAAACTGCGTAGGGATTATAATGATCATTGAAACCGCAAAAAGAATCAGATACCATCTGATTTTTCCGAATAAAAAATATATGATTTTCTTAAAGATCTGTAATATCTTTTTCATAAGTTTATACCTACTCTATAACAATAATATCTTTTTCATTATTTTATAACTATTCGTGCAAATCAGTTTTATTCCATTCATCCTTCCATAGTTCAAGAATATCTCCATGATACTGTTTTCTGACTAGAATAAAACCAATTATTCCACCTACAATTGAAGAGGCTATTATAAAATAGTCTCCGGTAAGTATTTCCATTACCTTGGCACCCGATTCATTCAGATCAGCACGACACATTTCAGCAGAATCGATAGCCCAGTGAGCTATTATAGTAGGCCACATATTTCCGGTGCGTAGATATATAGCTCCAAATAACATTCCCATTCCGATTGCTGATACTGACTGAACAATGCTGGACACAATATCTGCTCCTGCAATTATGTTGAAAGAATGGAACAGCCCGAAAAAAATGGATGAAATCCAAAAAATCTTCATTACATCCTTCCCCGATTCGGCTTTTCTCATATAATTTGCTATTCCTACACCACGGAAACCCACTTCTTCACTGAATCCTGGTGCCATCCCCTTTAAAACAGCAATAATTATACTTGCTGTTAAACCTTTTTCAGTTATATTGAGCACTGAACCAACAAAACTAAGGGTTAATACAGGTATTGTTGAACATAGTCCGAATATAATACCTTTCTTACTAAAACACCCTTTAAAATGAGGTCTGAACCACAGCGTAAAAAGTAATACAAAAACTACAGAACCGATAGCATAACCTATACCAGATGCCTGAACTACATTTCTTCCCAAAGCATGGGTTTCCATGCCATATCCAGGAATAAACTTTGCCAGGAATTTATCAATATATCCGAACATTCCAATGAATAATTCAGCTACAAAGAATAATATGAAATATCCTAGTGTAGTATGATCAAGTATTTTGTGTTTCTTTTCCATTTTTTTACTCCCTTCCACACTTTATGCTTAATTCATATCATTCTTTTATCACAGAATTTTAATTAGTTTCAATAATTCGCACCAATTGTATAAAAATATGCACGAAATAAAAGCTCATTTATTCAAAACGATCCTACTATACTTTTTATATATTAACACCATTACCTATTGTTTATCACTAACTTTTATACATAATA
>JAILMQ010000149.1 GCA_024692605.1 Eubacterium sp. | reverse complement strand
AATAATCTTTACCACCTTCGTAATAAAAGAGTCCCAGGTCATAGATAACAGATATAAAAAGCTTTATCTTGAGATGAACATGATATA
Source organism: Eubacterium sp. (assembly GCA_024692605.1). Taxonomy (GTDB): domain Bacteria; phylum Bacillota; class Clostridia; order Lachnospirales; family Lachnospiraceae; genus Eubacterium_Q. The sequence goes on along the minus strand of JAILMQ010000149.1, from coordinate 12,248 downwards.
TAGTGAGAATCCGACGGCATATAAACTTTATGTAGAAACGTATGATAGTCTTTTTAGCAGTTATGATAGTATGGAAGCCAGTGAACTGATAGATTATCTGATTGACAATTGCATGGATGAATATCCTGAAATACAGAAAATACCTTATAAGGCCAACTATCTGGATAAGCCTATGGAAAAGATTCTGGATAGTGCACTTGCGTACTATATGTCTCCGGCAGTAGATGATAAGGAAAACAATATCATCTATGTTAACGGTGCTCATAAAAGCGGACTTTGGACAACTCTTGCCCATGAAGGTTGTCCCGGACACATGTATCAGAATGCTTATTTTCAGTTGACTAATCCTAATCCATATTTTGCTCTTCAAAACAATCTGGGATATAAGGAAGGCTGGGCGGTTTATTCCAGTTATAATTCTCTTTCAAAATGTGATTTTGACGATTCACCGTATGCAGATGTATTTGCTGAACTGACAAAAATAGAAGAGGATCTGGGATATCTTGTTTATGGCCGTGTAGATCTGGGAGTTAATTATGAAGGATGGAATAAAGAAGATGTTATTGCATATCTTGAAAAGACAGGCGTGAATTCAAGTGTGGCTGATGAGTTAATGCAGACAGTAATTGGAGATCCGGGAGTATATCTAAGCTATACTGTGGGATATTATGAGATGGAAGAACTGCGCCAGAGAGCTGAAGATGCACTGGGTGACAAATTCGATCCGGTTCAGTTCCACGAAACTATTCTGAAAGCTGGTCCATGCCAGTATGAGAACCTGAGTACCCGGGTAAATAAATATATAAAGGAAAACGAATAAGTGGGTTGACTTATGAAGTATTAATTCGTATACTAAAAGGCGTTGGTGTTAGTTGATGTTAACTTACACCGAGGCCTTTTATTTCAGAGATAGCTTAATATATAATTACTGAAATATAAAATTCAAATTAACATAGGAGGAAAATAAAATGGCAAATGTTGATTTAACAAAGTATGGAATCACAGGAACAACTGAGATTATCCACAATCCATCATTCGAGGATCTCTATAAGTACGAGATGGATCCTTCACTTGAGGGTTATGACAAGGGTGTTGAGACAGAACTTGGCGCTGTAAATGTTATGACAGGTATCTATACAGGTCGTTCTCCTAAGGATAAGTACATCGTTATGGATGAGAACTCAAAGGACACTGTATGGTGGACAACAGAGGGTTATCCAAATGATAACCATCCTATGGAGCAGGGCACATGGGAAGTACTTAAGGATCTTGCTAAGAAAGAGCTTTCAAATAAGAAGCTTTTCGTAGTAGATGCATTCTGTGGTGCTAACGAAGACACAAGAATGGCAGTTCGTTTCATCGTTGAGGTTGCTTGGCAGGCACATTTCATTAAGAACATGTTCATCCAGCCAACAGCAGAAGAGCTTGAAACATATGAGCCTGATTTCGTTGTATATAATGCTTCAAAAGCTAAGGTAGAGAACTACAAGGAGCTTGGTCTTAACTCAGAGACAGCTGTTGCATTCAACATCACAAGCCGTGAGCAGGTTATCATCAATACATGGTATGGTGGAGAGATGAAGAAGGGTATCTTCTCAATGATGAACTATTATCTTCCACTTAAGGGTATCGCAGCAATGCACTGCTCAGCTAACACAGACATGGAAGGAAAGAACACAGCAATCTTCTTCGGTCTTTCAGGAACAGGTAAGACAACACTTTCAACTGATCCTAAGAGACTTCTTATCGGAGATGATGAGCACGGTTGGGATGACAACGGCGTATTCAACTTCGAAGGTGGTTGCTATGCTAAGGTTATCAACCTTGATAAAGAGTCAGAGCCGGATATCTACAACGCTATCAAGAGAGATGCTCTTCTTGAGAACGTAACAGTAGATAATGCTGGAAAGATTGATTTTGCTGATAAGAGCGTTACAGAGAATACTCGTGTATCATATCCTATCGAGCACATCACAAATATTGCTAAGAACGTAAATGGAAAGTCTTCAGGACCTGATGCTGAAAATGTTATCTTCCTTTCAGCTGATGCTTTCGGAGTACTTCCTCCGGTATCTATCCTTACACCGGAGCAGACACAGTACTACTTCCTTTCAGGATTTACTGCTAAGCTTGCCGGTACAGAGAGAGGAATCACAGAGCCAACACCTACATTCTCAGCTTGCTTTGGACAGGCATTCCTTGAGCTTCATCCTACAAAGTATGGTGAGGAGCTTGTTAAGAAGATGCAGAAGAGCGGAGCTAAGGCTTACCTCGTTAATACAGGTTGGAATGGTACAGGAAAGCGTATCTCTATAAAGGATACACGTGGTATCATCGATGCTATCCTTAATGGTGATGTTAACAAGGCTGAGACAAAGAAGATTCCTTACTTTGACTTTGAAGTACCTACATCTCTTCCGGGAGTTGATCCTGCAATCCTTGATCCTCGTGATACATATGCTGATGCATCTGAGTGGGAAGCAAAGGCTAAGGATCTTGCTGAAAGATTCGTAAAGAACTTCAAGAAGTATGAGACAAATGAAGCTGGTAAGGCACTTGTTGCTGCAGGTCCTCAGCTGTAAATCTTAGATAATTCATGTTATCATATACCCTCAGGCTATTTGCCTGAGGGTTATTTTAAATGATTGAATCCTATGGAGATGCAATATGCATATTTTATATGACATTTTAATACAGCCGCTGGTTGTGATATATGATCTGATTTTTGCTTTGATATACGGTATCGTTGAATCACCTGTTCCGGCAATCATAGGGCTTAGTATTGTTGTTAATCTGGCTGTTCTTCCTCTTTATGAGAAAGCTGATAAGATTCAGCAGGAAGAACAGATTAAATCTAAAAAAATGCGTAAGTGGGTTAAGCATATTCGTAAGACCTTTAAAGGTGAAGTGCGTTTTATGATGCTTTCTAATTACTACAGGCTGGAGAATTACAATCCTGCCGGGGTTTTGAAAGAAGCTGTTCCACTTCTTCTTCAGGTGCCTTTTTTTCTTGCGGCTTATAATTACATTTCCTCACTGGATTATTTTGATGGAGTAAGTTTTGGCTCCATAAATAATCTTTTTGCACCTGATGGACTTTTGACTATTCATGGGATTTCAATAAATATACTTCCGATTTTAATGACTCTGATAAATGTCATCGCCGGATTTGTTTATCTTAAGGATGGTACAGTCAGTCAGAAAATCCAGTCCTATGGACTCGCAGTTCTTTTTCTTGTGCTGCTTTATAACAGTCCGTCATTACTGGTTATTTATTGGTTAATGAATAATATTTTTTCTCTTGGAAAAAATATATATTACAAATATAACAAGCTTAGTAAGACTATGATTTCAAACATCTGTTCCGTGTTAGTGCTGATATTTGGTATTATTTCGCTGCTTTTTCTACCGGTGGATACCTCGATAGATGATCTTCTTGTTATAAGTATGATAGTTATATCTTATCTTGTTATCATGAAAAATATTATTTCATATTATGTATCAACACATCCGGAAAGCGGTGAGCAGATTAAAAAGATTACCGGTGTTATAGAAGCGGATTCCATGGATCGAAAAAGCTTACTAAAAAGCATATTTATTGCAGAGATATGCATTACTCTTCTTTTGGGATTATATATTCCATCAACGGTTCTTTCGTCTTCGGCTACAGAGTTTATGGATATGAGCAATGGAAAGTTTAATTACAGTCTTTTGGGTTATCCGTTTTTAATCTACTTTGGCCTGATAATCCTTTGGCTTACCATATTGGTATTATCCAGAGATAAACAATATATCAGAAAATCTGTAAGTGTAATATGGCTGGTACTGGGAGTGGCTTTGGTTAATCAGTTCGTCTTTGATCCCAGGATAGGAGTGCTATACACAAACCTGTCATTTGAAAAGGTAGTAAGTAAGACTCCTCTGAAAAATGGATTGGATATAGGTCTATCTATTTTAGTTGGCTTATTATTTGTATTTATATTTAATAAGAAATCAAAATTAATGGGCAGGATTGGTATAATCCTTTCTTTGGCATTTGTTATTATGAGTTCTTTAAATATTATTAAGATTGTAAAAACAGTTAAAGAAGCAGGATTTACGACGGTTGAGGATGATCAGCCCCTTAAACTTAGTAAACATGGTAAAAATGTAATTGTATTTATGCTTGATAGAGCAATCGGTGAATATGTTCCTTATATATTTGACGAAAAACCGGAATATAAGGATTATTTTGAAGGCTTTGTTCATTATAAAAATACTGTTTCCTTTGGTGTAAAAACAGACTTTGGTGCACCTGCTCTTTTTGGAGGTTACGAGTATTCCCCCACAGAATTAAATAAAAGAGAAGATAAGACAGTAGTGGAAAAGCATAACGAAGCACTTACCATTATGCCTATTTTATTTTCAAAGCAGGGATATAATGTTACTGTATGTGACCCTCCTCTTGCAGGATATGAAAATATTCCGGATCTTTCGATTTATGATTATTATCCGGAAATAACCGCATATAATCTTATAGGAAAATATGCTGCAAATATGGAGATAGAATATACGGGAGACAGCAGTCTGGTACAAAAACATAATTTTATAGTATACAGTTTATTCAGGACGGTTCCTCTTTTTATGAAGGAGGCTGTATATGATAATGGAAATTATCTGGCGACTGTTTCCGGTAAACATCATTATTCTCAGACGTTTATAGATGATTATTCTGAGCTTGATGTGCTCCCTGAAATCACAGAGATTGTAGATGATGATTCAAATAATTTTCTGATGATGCAGAATTGCACGCCACATGACCCGGAACCACTTAAGAGTCCGGATTATCTACCGGATGGTTCTAAAGTTGATTATGATACTTTGCCGTCAGAATTAGTTCTTGGAGATAAAAGGATGAGTGTTGGCCTTCCATGGCATTGGGATCATTATTCTACCAATGTTGCCACCTATAGGGAAGTAGGCCAGTGGATGAAATACCTTAAGGAACAGGGTGTATACGATAATACAAGAATTATATTAGTGGCTGATCATGGCCACAGACTGAGTCAGTTTGATTATTTTGATCACCCTGACGGGTTGGATATTGAACGAGTTAATCCACTTCTGATGGTAAAGGATTTTAATTCAAAGGAATCATTTTCGGAAAGTATGGATTTTATGACCAATGCGGATACTCCTACACTTGCAATGGAAGGTATAATAGATAATCCTGAGAATCCCTTTACGGGGAATGCGATAAATGATGATCTGAAAAAGAAAGGGCCACTGCATATTTTCGTTTCACAGCTTTGGGGTACCAGCGATGGCAGTAAGCCTCAATTCGATATGAGTCACTCTACCTGGTGGACTGTGCATGATAACATTTACGATATGGATAATTGGGAAAAAGGAGAAAGCCAGTAACTGAAACCGGTTACTTCCGAATTACTTGCCATGATATCAATTATTTACGACGTGATCATTCAACCTTTGGTTGTTATATATGATCTGGTGTTTTCATTAATATACGGTATCGTTGAAGCTCCCGTCCCTGCTATAACTCTGCTTAGTTTTATAATTACTCCGGCTGCGATTCCTCTCTATATGAAGGCAGATAGTCCGGAGCTGGAGAGCAGGAAAAAGGTCAGAGCTTTGAGGGAATCTATTCCCGTTCTGCTTCAGATTCCGTTCTTTTTGGCTGCGTATAATTACATTTCTTTCCTGTCCTATTTTGATGGAATGAGATTTGGTCCCATCAGTAATCTTCTCGCTCCCGATGGACTTCTGAATATAAACGGCATTTCCATAAATGTACTTCCCCTGCTAATGACTCTGATAAATGTAATTGCTGTTCTACTTCTTTTGAAGGATGAAGCTTTGATACGGAAGATCCTTTCCTGCGTTCTTGCAGGTATCTTTCTTGTATTTCTTTATAACAGCCCGTCAATGCTTGTTATCTACTGGCTGATGAATAATTTCTTTTTTCTGTTCAGGACAATTTTCTTCAGATATAACAAACTCAGTAAAACCGTAATATCCAACATATGTTCTCTTTTCCTGATGGCAGCCGGCATCTATTCGCTGATGGTACTTCCGGTGGATGCTCCTATTGATAGCGTGGTTGCAGCTGCTCTGATAGTATTATCCTATGTACTTATTTTGAAAAATTTCATTATGTCGTACATTTCCTCTCATCCTGAAAAAATGGACAAAATAAAAGAGAGAATGGACAATTATTTTAGTGTAAGCTCTGATGACAGATATCAATTGATCGGTTTATTTGTTGTGGAAATATGCCTTGTATTATTCATGGGTCTTTATATACCTTCAACAGTACTTTCGTCCTCGGCGGCAGATTTTATGAATAAAGCTACGGGAAAGTTCAGTTACAGTCTGATTATTTTTCCTGTTTGTTTTTATTCAGGCTTACTCCTGCTGTGGCTGACGGTTTTTGTCTTTTCAAAGAAGCATAAAAATATAAGAAAAGCGGTTTCAATTCTCTGGATGCTTTTAGGCATGGGGCTTGTGAATCAGTTTCTGTTTGTTCCTAAAGTCGGAAAACTGTATACAAATCTTTCCTTTGAGAAAGTGATATATGTGACACCGGGAAAAACGCTGGTGAATATTTTACTGGTGGTTCTTGTGGCAGGTCTGTTTGTTTTTCTCTATAACAAAAAGCCTGCATTTATGAACGTAGTGGCAGTTTTCATATCCGCTGTAATTCTTGTGCTGGGAATAATGAATATCGGCAGGACTATCAGAACAGTAAATGACAAATCTTCCCATTCGGCTGAAGCCGAACAACCTCTTAAGCTTAGTAAATTCGGTAAAAATGTTGTGGTATTTATGCTGGACCGGGCTATTGGTGAATACTTACCCTATATCTTTGATGAGAAGCCGGAATATAAGGAAAGCTTCCGGGGTTTTGTTTATTATCCCAACACTGTTGCATTTGGCGTAAAAACCAATTACGGAGCTCCGGCACTGTTTGGAGGATATGAGTATACTCCGGAGGAAATAAATAAGCGTGAGGATAAGCTTCTTGTGGATAAACATAATGAGGCACTTAAACTGATGCCGGTTATCTTTTCCGAAAATGGTTATGATACAGTGGTCTGTGACCCGCCGTTAGCAGGTTATAATGATGTACCGGATCTTTCTATATATGATGATTATCCTGATATAAAGACCTACAAGCTTACGGGAAAATATTCTTCAAATGTCAGGGTGGAGTATACCGGTGACAGCCTGGCAATTCAGAAGCATAACTTTGTTATATACAGTTTGTTCAGGACAGTGCCGCTGTTTTTAAAGACTGCGGTTTATGATGAGGCCAACTATCTGGCTATGCCAACTTATGAAAAAACCTATACTCAGAAATTTATCGATTCCTATTCCGTGCTGGATGTACTGCCGGAAATAACGGAAGCAAAAGATGATTCCTCTGATAATTTTCTTATGATTCAGAACGATACGCCCCACCAGCCGGATGCTCTTAATGCTCCGGAATATAAACTTAATGGAACCGGTGTGGATTATGAGGCTGTTCCTTCGGAAATTGTATCAGGGGATAAAACCATGCTGATCAATCGCCCCTGGTCCTGGGATCACTATTCCACTAATGTTGCGGTATACAGGGAGGTGGCTGAGTGGCTGGATTATCTGAAGGAAGAGGGAGTTTATGACAACACCAGAATAATTATAGTTGCGGATCACGGATATAATCTGGCTCAATTTGATTATCTGAAAACTCCGGATGGACTGGATATTGAGAGAGTTGATCCATTACTTATGGTCAAGGATTTTAATTCTAATGATGATTTCTCTACGAGCATGGAATTTATGTCCAATGCAGATACGCCGACTCTGGCCATGAAGGATATTATCGATAATCCCTTGAATCCATTTACAGGTAACCCTGTAAATGAGGACATGAAAAGAACAGGACCACTGAAACTAATGATTTCAGATCGAATAGAGATGGACTCAAAGACCGTTAATAAATTCGACATGAGCTACTCCACCTGGTGGACTGTCCACGACAACATTTATGACATGAATAACTGGGAAAAAGGAAAGAGTCAGTAGGATAATTAAAGTTGCACCATATTTATTAACCATGGTATTATTTTGTTGTGAGATAACCCATTGGGGTCAGACCCCTCTGGGTTGATTTGTCAACCCAAGGGGGTCTGACCCCAATGGGTTATTGGTTATAGGAGGTGCAGTATGAGAGAAGGTAATTCGGGGTATAATAATACTGTTTTCAAAAGCAGGATTAGCATGTTTTTTTCATGCGTGATTCTGCTTTTTGTTTTTGTAGGAATTGTGCCGGCAGGTTCATTAAAGGTACATGCGGAGCAGGCTACAAGTGGTGTGTATACAAATGGTACAGGAGTAACCTGGAGCTGGGATGAAAATAATAATACACTTACATTTATCGGTGATGGTTCGGGTGAAATGTATGATTTTGGCTCAGTAGGCAGCATTGCTTTAGAGCCTTTCAGCCTTATCAGTAGTAAGGAAAATGTTAAGGTTGTAATCGGAAATGGAATCGTACGTATCGGAGCCAGAACATTTCAACAGCATGATTATATCGGAAGTGTTTATATTGGGGATGACGTGGTATCTATAGGTTCCCGGGCATTTGCTTATTGTCCGAATTTAAAGAAGGTCAGTGGCGGAAAGAGTTTATTGCTGGACAAACTGGGTGCTTACCTGTTCAATTTAAATAATTCATCTACCGGAACTAAGACAAAAACCTATCTGGATTCTCCATCGGGTGTTTTATATAACTACAATTGGTCTACGGATTACCGCAGTATTTATCATGTTGTGACATTGATGGACTATGAGGGTAAAAAACAGATTGCGAAGATGGAATTAGACAGATTATTTGATGGTTTTAATGTATCGGATTATTTATTAGAAGAAGCAGGCTTTTCGGAAGATCAGATTCCAAAAGGGATTAATAATTATACATGGTACAAAAAAAAGAGTGGTAAGAAGGAAGATATTTTCGGAAGTGATACATTTTGTGATTTAACATTATATGGTATGCCGCCTCAGGCAAAGGATCAGGTTTTTTCAATCGATGTTTCTGATAACAAGGAAATGGTTCTTGATCCCGGAACAGACGAAAAAGACGAAACAAAAAAAATGAGACATATGCTGTTTAGAGAAGGAATTGCTCTCACTGCTATGGCTGCATTCGCTGATTTAAATGGGATTGAGTTAGATAACCACGGGCATATAGATGAATATAAATTTTATGAGTGGATATGTAGTACCAAATTGTATTTGAGCGCCGTTCCTGAAAGCAAAATGTCAAGGAATGAAAAATTCTATGCAATCCGCTTATATAATTCAATTAACACGTGTTCACACATTTCCCCGGAACTTACTGAAGATGCTCTGTGCTCTGTTAGCTTTAGGGAGGTGAAAGGTGAGGATGGCGTAATAAGATATGATATAGTTTTCGGCCCTGTTAAGGATATTGATGGTATCAAGACAGGTTACGCCTGCGATTTTGGTGAACTTACAATGAAAGGTACAAAACAAACTCCTGAATATAATAACATTCCAATGACTATTGAGGTAGATGAGAATGGCGTGAACTGGGGTTATAAAACTGTTAAGATTGAAGTGAAATACGGAAACACTTCGGAAGTTGAACCTGAGGATGATTCAGATATCACAAAGCTTATTCCATATTCGGAAAATGTACCGGTTGCCGATAAAGAAAAAGTAATAAAGAAGACCAACACCGACAAAACGGATGTTGCCGGTTCAAATCAGAAGTATTACAAGCTGAAGGGAGTTCCAAAGGGAAAGAACAGCATCAAGCTTACCTGGAAGAGCATAAATTATGCTGACGGATATATTGTTTACGGTGCAAAATGTGGTAAAAAGCTGGAGCGAATTGCTGAAATAAAGAATGGCAAGGCAAAAAGCTATACCGTAAAGAAGCTTAAAAAAGGAACATACTATAAGTACATGCTCCTGGCATACAAGACTACAAGCAAGGGTGACAAGGTTATACTTGTTTCCAAGACTGTTCACATTGCAACAAATGGAGGCAAGATAGGAAATCCTACATCCATTAAGCTTAAGAAGAGTAAGCTCAACCTTAAAAAGGGAAAGAAAGCTACTATAAAAGCAAGCTATAAGAAAAAGAAAAAGGTTAAAACACATATCGGACCGTTCCGATATGAAAGTGAAAATCCTAAGGTTGCAACAGTTACTAAGAAAGGCAAAGTCAAAGCAATCGGAAAAGGAAAGACCAATATCCTTGTCTTTACCCAGAATGGAATATGCAAGAAAGTTAAGGTTGTTGTGAAATAACCCGCTGGGGTCAGACCCCCATGGGTTATTTATTGGGAGGTGCAGTATGAGAGAAGGTAAATTGGGGTTTAATAATACTGTTTTTGAAAGTGGGGTCGCGAAGATTTTTTCGTGTGTAATTCTGCTTTTGGTTTTTGTTGTAATGGTGTTTGGGCGTTCTATAAATGTACATGCCCAGGATACGCCAACCAGTACCGGAGAATTCTGTGATGGAATTAATTGGGAATGGTATGAAGATGATAATAGATTGGTTTTCAAGGGGATCGGTGAAATGAAGGATTATTCCGATGCCGGAAACTTTGATGAACTTCCATTCAGTATTGTGAAGGATAAGGAAAATGTTCAATTGGAGATCAGTGATGGAATAACCAAGATCGGTTCAAGAACATTTCATAGTCATAATTATATAGGGAGTGTATCCATCGGAAAGGATGTTACTACCATTAATTCATTTGCTTTTTATAAATGTAAAAACATAAAGAGCATTTCCTTTCCTTACAGCCTTACAACTATAAGTACGGGAGTATTTAATGGCTGCGAAAGTCTTAAGGAAGTGGTTTTTCCTTACAGTGTTAAAACTATTGGAAGACAAGCATTTTATAATTGTGTAAATCTTACCAAAATTAAATGTGGATATGGTTTAGATGATGTAGCAAACGATGCTTTTGGTATTGATGAGTCACTTCTGCCTGATGGTCAGAGTATTAAGACAAATGTTATTCGTCCAACGACTGTCATGAAGAATTATAACTGGGATAACAGTTATCGTGATTATTATTCTGATTACAAATGTACATTAACCCTTAAATCACTTGATGGAACTGAGGTTTTGGAAACGGTAGAAGCTACCAATCAGGGCGGAGATTATTGTAATGCCTATCTGGATTTAGAGAAATATATTGACTGTGTATTTCTGGAGGATAATGGTGGAGTTCCGGGAGGAATCGTAAATCCAAGTTATATAGTGGATCATGATATCGAAAAAGTAACAGGTATGTATTTTCCTCTGGAGGATGACTGTACATTATATGTATACCCTCCAAAGTACATGGATAAGGTATTAAAATATGATTTAAGTAAGGGAAAGACTTTGGATCTTAATGTATCCGAAATGAATTTTAATACCATATATAAGCTTGACAGTGACGAAGCTGATGATTTCCTTATGTATTTCTATTTTTATACAATAATCAGTCAGAAATTTGGTTATGGAGAATTTGGAGATATCAGCAGTATGACTTCCGACGAAAGAAGTAAAAAATATTTGGAGTCTACTTTCTACGTTACTCCGTACACCGATTTTGATAAGCTTACAGAGGGTGACAAGTGGGTTGCTAAAAACTTCTTCGGAGAGTCACGGATCATTCCGCATATATCTCTTGAAAAAGAAACTAATTCTGTAATGAAGATTAATTTTTCAGTCAGAGTCAATGATGAGAATGAGTCATGTATGTTTATGACATTTTCCGGTGTTGAATCTGACGCGGGTATCAAAGAAGTTCTGGCACTGGATCTGGGAAGGTTCCCTCCGGAAGGTAGCAGTCCGGCAATATACTATAATGAAAAGAAAGAGAATCTGATATTTAGCTGCTGTAAGCTTTATATTACATTTGGTAATGGTGATGCACCTGCGCCGGCTCCACAGCCTGAACCTGAGGATGATTCAGATATCACAAAGCTTATTCCATATTCGGAAAATGTACCGGTTGCCGATAAAGAAAAAGTAATAAAGAAGACCAACACCGACAAAACGGATGTTGCCGGTTCAAATCAGAAGTATTACATGCTGAAGGGAGTTCCAAAGGGAAAGAACAGCATCAAGCTTACCTGGAAGAGCATAAATTATGCTGACGGATATATTGTTTACGGTGCAAAATGTGGTAAAAAGCTGGAGCGAATTGCTGAAATAAAGAATGGCAAGGCAA
>JAILMQ010000117.1 GCA_024692605.1 Eubacterium sp. | reverse complement strand
CCATAATTTTCAATAGAATTATTAGATTTGTCAGAAAAATCCAAAGTAATGGTTTCTTCCGTATTAGGTCTAATAACATGATATTCATATATACCGGCCATAAACGGACAGCATGAACCGTACCATTCAAAAGAAGCCACAATTTTTAGCTCAAACTTTGTATAACCGGCGGCTTTTAATTCATCCAAAGTACTATAACCACAATCCGGCAAATAAATATTTCCATAGTTCGCAGTTCCGGATGAAGGTACAGGGGTAACATCAATATCCCTCCCCGCAGCCTGAACGCTCACTGCAGGGCTCGTAATAAACGAACTGAATATTATACAAAATGAAATAATAAAACTGATTAGTTTTCTACTAATGCTATGGTTGAACATTTACATTTTCTCCTAATGATATTATTTAACAACGACTTTAACCTTCGCCATCTTACCATTCTGAGCATAAGCATAGATATATGCAGTTCCCCTGCCAACTGCCTTTACCTTCCCTTTATCCGTTACTGTTACAACTGCAGTATCGGATGACTCGAATTTTACTTTTCTGTGATTTTGAACCTTAAGCTTCTTACTTTCCTTAACAAGTTTTGCTTTTAATTTTGCTTTCTTGCCCTTCTTAAGCTTAAGACTCTTTTTATTGAGTTTCACCTTTGAATGGTTACATACCTTGCCACCCTTTGTAGCTATATGAAGTGTCTTGGAAGTAGAAACTACCTTTCCGTCCTTAACAGCAACAACGATGTACTTATAATATGTGCCCTTCTTAAGTTTCTTCTGTGTATACTTATTTGAAGTAACTTCAGTAATCTTTTCGAACTTTGTAGTCTTGCCACACTTGTTGCCATAGATTACGTATTTAGCTCCACTTACCTTATTCCATGTAATTGTTATGGAATTCTTTGTAGCCTTCTTCATCTTTGCCTGAAGCAGACCAAAACTAGATCCTGCCGGACCCTCATCACTATCTGAGTTTATGATAGCCTTCTCTGCTACGGTCTCAGAAGCTCCGGGGCCAACATCTGTTCCATCCTCAGCCTTCTGTTCTTTCCCTTGTTGTTCAGGATCTTCCTTCTTACCCGGATCCTCCTGACCTGAAGGCTTTTCAGGTGCAGGAATTACAACTTCCTTAGTCTGAACCTCAAAGTTTTCATTTTCAAATTGATCGGAAGTATACTTTCCAACACCATCTTCAGTACCGGCTGCTTCTTTAATTACTTCGTATTTAGCATTAACGGTTTCGGATTCGTTATGTTCCGGATTATTCTTGCAGACTCTGGTTGCAGTAACCGTAGAGTTATCATCAGCCCATGTGTATTCTACAGGACTAAAGTCATGACCCGTTGCAGAAATTACAACCTCCTTAGTCTGTGTCTCAAAATCCGTATTCTTAAATTTAACAGTACATATACCTTTTCCATCTTTTTCACAATCAGCTGCTTCCGTAACATCAATACTGTCTTTAGCAACAGTTACGGTTTCGGATACTTTACAACTGTCTTCGGTATTATTCTTACATGTTTTTTCAGCTTTACATGTAAAACTATCCACGCCTTCAGTCCATGTATATGTTGGATCATTCCATTCATGATCTGTTGCCTCTATAACAAGTTCATCTTCTTCTGCCTCTTCTGTACAATCAGCATCAGTGAAATACTTTTCACAAAGCTCACAATACCAATATTCTACATTTCCATCTTTTGTACAAGTCGGTTCTTTTGCTTCAGTATGTGTAAGCTTATGTGGATGGTATGGATCATCATTACCATTACCGTAATACTTATCTATTTCAACTGATTTCAGATATAACTCAGAATGCAGAGTTTTTTCTACATTTGTATCACCTTTATAAGCATGATATAAAGCAACAGCTGCGCCTACCAGACCAACCTGGTAATTAAGAGACGGTTCATTTGACTCCCAGTTAGAAGTTTTATCGACATATAAATCACCATCTATAGAGTCGCCTATCGGTCCACCTACAAGCGTTCCAAGCATTAAATGTTCCGGCAAGGTATCATCCTTAGGATCACCTATATAACCTGAAGCAGCTCTATGGTGAGGATATAAAACAGATCTGTCATTATATCCAATGACATAACATTTTTCAGCCGGATTATTTCCAAGAATATAATTCATCTGTCCGGTCGCCCATGCTTTATAGATGTCTTTTCCTCTATGTTTATCCAAAGCAAGAGCTATAAACTGAAGCGTTGTATTATAAGCGGCTGTTGCGCAACCATCAGCGATATAAGCATATCCGTAAGGAGTTATCTCCTTTGATCTTTTATCCATTAAATCATCTAATAAGTTGTAATCCAGAGAAAGCATAGTTGCTGCATACACATCATTCCAGCACTCATTTCCATCCCACACATTATACAAATATGAGATTTCATTACCGTCTCCATCTTCAACTGTTTTGTTCAGATAACTCGTGTATTTTGTACGATAATCAACATCTTTTGTTGCAGTATAAATCCAATATGAAGCAAGTGCCAAATCGTCATTATAGCTATCTCCATCATAAAAGCCTGTCGGCGAAGCACATCTCATTGCATTATTTTCAGCATATTCCAAAAGAGCTATGGCATAATCTAAGCTTTTGGAATTATCAAATATAACAGAATGAATAGCCAAGGCCGCTGCTGTTTCAGCAACTATATCTGTACATGGATTATCGGATGATGTGAATTTAATATAATTTTTTCTGGCACCCTGTTTCTCAGGTGCTCCCCAATATTCATGATCAGCAACACCATTACCTACCTGGTAACAAAATGCCTTTACATTACCTTCATTATCCAAGACTGTACAGTTCTTAAAGTAGTCGGCAAATCTGTTAAGATGAAGCTTTATATGTTCATCCTGGCCTAAT
Organism: Eubacterium sp.; assembly: GCA_024692605.1. Lineage (GTDB taxonomy): Bacteria > Bacillota > Clostridia > Lachnospirales > Lachnospiraceae > Eubacterium_Q. The sequence goes on along the minus strand of JAILMQ010000117.1, from coordinate 6,245 downwards.
TCCTCAAAATCACTTTTATATTCCTTGTAAATAATACCAAGAGTTGATGCAGCGTAAGCCTGCGGCAGTCCTAATTTAACATGATCGCCCGAATCATGATATCCTCCGGTTACATTTACTTCATCTCCATCATATGTGGTTATGTCATCGGTATGACAATTACCTCTCCATAAAACCCCTGTTTTTTCATCAACATCATCACCACACATATTCATGTCAAAGAAATAAAGGGATTCCTGAAGCAATTTTGCATAATTAGGTTTCGGATCAAATTTACAGTCAACTGCTGTATCCGAAATAGGCGTAACATTATAAGCCGGCCACTCATCCCTATCTTTAACAAGTTTAACAGAATCAATAGTAAAAGTAACATCAGTACCCGGATCTAATAAAGCAAACTGAACACCTAAATAAAGTAAGTTATTAGATGACTGCCTAGAAAAGTTATATGTGGTTTTATATGAAGTACTTCCCATATTTCTAAGATAAAACCAGCCATCACCATTATGATTATCCCAAATAGCGGCTCCATTTCGATCAGTAGAATATGAAAACAGCTGAAAACCCGCATCCCTGTTAGCGTCAGAATAATTTTTAATAGTAATGTAAACTTCAAGATTTGTTACTCCCGCAGAGTGTAATTCATTAAATGAATTATATTCTTCAGGAAGCTGTATCTTAATCTCATAAGCTCCTATAGCCCAACTTGGACCTTCAGCTCCGGAGGTTCCGGTTATTTCTTTTGGAAAACCATTAAACTCAGTGATATCAATCTCATTGACAGGATCAGCAGCCTTTACCTTCATAGCCGGCATAACCGAAACCAGGCTGATAACCATAATCAGTGAAACAATTAAACTAATTACTTTACTTTTAATACCTCTACAATACATTTTTTTCCACCCTTTTCCTTCTTCTTTGTGTGCCGTGGCACATTATTTAACCGTAACTTTTATTTTAACACATATACCATCCTGTGCATAGGCATAGACGTAAGCTGTTCCTTTTCCCACTGCTTTTATCTTTCCCTTGTTATCTACAGTTGCCACAGATATATTAGAAGATTCGAATTTAACCTTTCTGTGGTTCTGCACTTTAAGTTTCTTGCTCTGCTTTACAAGCTTAGTCTTAATCTTATAGGTCTTTTTCTTTTTAAGCTTGATAGCCTTCTTTTTAACTTTAACCTTGGAGTGGTTTGTAAACTTTCCACCCTTTGTAGCAACATGCAGAGTCTTAGATGTGGAAACAACCTTTCCATCCTTAACAGCCACAATAATGTATTTATAGTAAGTACCCTTCTTAAGCTTCTTCTGAGTGAATTTGTTGATATTTACCATAGTAATCTTTTCGAACTTTCTTGTCTTACCACATTGATTACCATAGATCACATACTTAGCTCCATTTACCTTCTTCCATCCGATGGTAATTGAATTCTTTGTAACCTTCTTCATTCTCGCCTGAAGCAGGCCAAATGCGGATCCAGCTGGTCCTTCATCACTATCAGAACTTTTGATTGCCCTATCTGCCACAGCCTCTGATGCTCCGGAACCAACATCTGTTCCATCCTCAGCCTTCTGTTCAGGTGTCTCCGGCTTTGGAGCACCACCTTTTGATGGAATAGTTATTTCTTTTCTCTGAACAGAAAATGCTTTGTTTTCAAATGTATCAGATACGTATACACCTAAGCCATCAGCAATATCAGTAGCTTCTTTAACCACAGCATATGTAGTTTTCACAGTTTCAGATTCAACATGAGTAGAATCATTCTTACATTTCCGACTTGCTGTAACCGTTGAATAATCATCAGCCCAGACATAGGATACATCGCCAAAATCATGAGCATTTTCATCTAAAGGTATTATTATATCTTCATCCGAAAGCATCTCTGTGCACTCAAAGTCTCTGTATTTTTTCTTACATTTTGTGCAACAATAATATTCAATATTACCGGGAGCAGCACAATTCGCATCCTTCTTTTTTATATATTCAGGTTTATGACCGGTCTTTGAAGTAACTACAGACTTTGACTGTTCCACAAATCTTTCATTAATGAATTTAACGGAAAGCCTGTCTTCTCCATTCTCCTCACAAGCAGCCGGAACAATAGTTGATCTGGATATTACCCCATCTTCTTTTATGATGTGACCACAGTCTTTTCTTCGGCACGTAACGGAGGCAGTACATTTTGTATTGTCATCATTCCATTCATATTTTACGGAACCGAAATCATGTCCAAGAGCAGGTACATTTACATCCTCTGTGTTACATTGTCTGTAATTCTCTCCATCTTTTATAAATATAAGACCACAATCATCACAGGTGTAATATTCTTTGTTTCCTGCATTCTCACAGGTCGCTGCAATTTCATTGACCTTATTAAAATTATGTGTATGACCTATAGGAGGGATGGACCTGGTCTCTTTATGATTGCTGTTGGTCTTGCAGACTCTGGTTTCTTCACCCTCTTCTGTCTCGGTTGCTTCCTTTGTAACAACCCATTCACCCCAGTCATGATCACCGAGATCAAGTTTAATATCACTCTGGGCAATTTCAATCATTCCCAATTCATCGCTGAAATATTTATTACAAACCGAACACTTCCAGTATTCAATATTACCTTCCACCTCGCAGGTAGAAGCAACCGCCGGATAATGTACCGTCTTATGACCTTCAGCTTGTAAAATAACTATCTTTGTCTGATCAGCAAACTTTTCATTCTCAAAGCTTGCACTGTAAACAAACTTTCCGTTCGCTGTGCAAGTAGGCTTTGTTTCCACAAATGTAGAACTAACGGTTTCTGTTTCTAAGGTTTCACCGCATTTCTTACATTTAATAGAGGCAGTTGCCTTACTGTAATCATCCTTCCAGCTATACTCCACATCTCCAGGGGTATGAGGTGTCATTTCGATGATTGTATCCTCATAGCTTATCTCATTTTCAGCTGCTGCATCAGAGAAAAACTTTTTACATTCAGTACAATACCAATATTCAATATTACCTTCTTTATTGCAAGAAGCCGCCTGAGCACTATGATGATTAAGGCTATGCTCATGTTCCGGATCAGGTTCTGATTTTCCGTAATACTTTGTGATCTCCAAAGCCTCAAGTTCTTCCTCTGTAGCAAGAGAAAGATCAAGTTCCTCATCATTTTTATGAACATGATACAGAGCAATCAATGCCCCCACAAAACTCGACTGGAAATCCAGTGCGACTTCAGAATATCTGAACTGGTTAGCAGAATCAACATATCCACCGGTTTCATCAGGTCCACCGATCAACGTTCCGATGATAGTATGTTGTGGAAGCATATTGTTATTATGATAGTCCCATCCTGTGTATCCTGAAGCTGCTCTATGATGTGGATGCTTAGCACTATTGGAACTGTAACCTATTACATAACAAATCTTTTTATTATTATTTCCAAGAATATAATCCATCTGCTCAGCAGCCCAAGCGCTGTAAGCTGATTTGTTATTTCTTCTGTCATAATCAAGAGCCATAAACTGCATTGCAACATTATATCTTGTTGAACCCCATCCACTTGCGCAGTTAAAGCCATCACCGGTAACATTACCAATCTGGCCATTTTTAAACTTATTTATCTGTGTACCGATCTTGGCATTATTGGATACAAGAAGTGCAGATGACCACATTTCATCCCAGCACTGAACCCATCCATCACTGGCTTTTGAGATATAATTATTATATTTAGTCAGATAATCATTACTCTTTGTGGCAGCGTAAAGCCAATAATACGCATTTGCCATATCATCTTCGTATGAACTACCCCGATAAAACTCATTGGAGCCATCACCCTTATATGCTCCCGGAGCATCATGAGATATAACTTTATCGTTATCTTCAGCATATTTAATAAGAGACTCGGCAACCTCTAAACTCTCACTGTCATTTCTGATAAGCGAATACATAGCAAGATATGCAGCTGTTTCAGAAACAATATCGGTACATGGAACTGAAGCCTTTGTAAAGTAACCCTGCTGACTTCTATTTCCCTGGGAAGTGTCCTGATCTTCAGGTTTTCCCCAATATTCATGATCTGTAACGCCATTTCCTACTTGATAACAAAATGTTAAGGTCTTGCCATTATTATCTCTTATGGTACATTTTTTGAAATAATCCGCAAATCTGTCGAGATGCATAAGCACGTGGGCAGACTGACCCAGTTCTTCAAAATCATCCTTATAATCATAATATGCAAGTCCAAGCATGGTTGCCGCATAAGCCTGTGGCAAACCAAACTTTGCATGGTCACCTGCATCATGATAACCTCCGGAAATATCATAAGATTTTCCGGTTACGTCACAATAAACGGATATATCTCCAAGGTGACAATCACCTCTCCATGAATAGGCTGTCTTTTCACCAACATCCTCACCACACATATTTGCATCATAGAAGTATAAAGACTCCTGAAGAAGCTTTGCATAGTTTACATCTGTATCAACAGGATCATCCGGGTCATCGGGATCATCCGGATTATCAGGACCAACTTCACCTGTATAGATAAACTTAGCTGAGATGATTTTATAAGAAATAGTTCCTTCCATACCGGAAAACTGAATCCCAAAACTATTTAACTGACCGCTCTTGCCAGCAAGATCAATTGATACGGTAGTTTCCTTATTGGGCTCAATGTTATACCACACATGATACCACTCGCCAGGTGTATTAAGATATGGCATACAGCCACCACCACCGGTATATACGGAAGCTGTAAATGTAACCTCATACTTTGTATAACCTGCGGCTTTCAGTCCATCAAGACTGGAGTAGCCGCTTGTATTCGTAAAAACCACATCCGTTCCACTTGTAGTTGTCCCGGTTGCCGGATTTGGTGTCACGTTAATATCTTCAGCCTCAGCAAAAACATTGTAAGTCGGAACAACCGAAACAGTCCCAACTACAATACATAATGAAATCACAACACATAAACATTTCTTCAGAATATGTTTCATCAATATACTCCTCTTTCCTTTTTGTAACCCACTGGGGTCTGACCCCAATGGGTTACTATTAAAACTCTACAGGTATTTTGTTTATTTTAATGTATGTCGATGCAGTGACCGGAGCAAAACCAAAACCATAGAAATATAACCGTTTAGTTTTATCTTTTCTTTCAACCCAGGATATATATCCATTGGATAATATCGGGTAGGAATAACCTGAATAGTTTATTCCTTTAAGTTTTTTCTTCATGATCACTTTTCCGGAATCATCCACAACCATATAATATGTCTTATAATTCTTCATGGTATAACCTGAGTTATCATTTTTATTACAGGTTGAATAAATGATTGCGAATCTGTCATCTGTTATTTTGAGCATCGCACAATCACCAATAGTGGTTTTTGATTTTTTAGGATTATTTTCAGTAAGCCAGATAAACTTCTGTTTATTTGTTTTTCTGTCTACAGTTATAAGATACAAATTATCTACGTATTTATTGTTATAACCCTTAACCTTTTTTACCGCATAATTAAGTGGTTTACCGGTTCCTAATACAAGTACATGATTTTTTCCGGCATCTAAACATCTGAAACTTGCTCCTGAACCATTTTTAAGCCTAAATATTACCTTTTGCTCGTGCTCTTCCTCCGGAGTCCTGTAATTCTTAACCATTGTAAGTTTTATACCATCAGGGAAACCATCGCCATGATCAAGAAGATATAAATCATTATCTTTATACAGGGCAATCTGGCCAAAGGAATGGCTTGCGTAGGTATCACTTTTATTTGTCACTTTCATGGTCTTTGTATTTATCTGGAAGGATATATCCGACTGATGACGAAGACCATCTGATTTGTTGGTATACATAAGCCGTGCGGTATGCATATATAATACATTCCCATTAAGAGCAAGACTACAGTTTGACCAGTCAAAGGGTTTTACGATACCCTTAAACATATTGGTTGATTTACCTAGGATTTTAGCTGTTTTAACCTTTTTCCAGTTACTGTTATACTTGGCAACTTTAATTACAACTTTTTTATCCTTTTCCTTATTGTTACTGTACCCATATGCAAAATAGTAATTACCATCCGGTGCAGGATAAAAACATCCAAAATACTCGAACTTCTCAAGCTTTATCTTTTTTACTTTTTTCAGCTTGTCTGTTTTAGTTCTCTTATAGATGGTCATTACCCGGTCTTTTCTTACAGCCACGTAATCAGTACCATTTCTTGTAAAGTTATATGTAGTTCCTGTAATAAATGGATTATCAGTAT
>JAILMQ010000085.1 GCA_024692605.1 Eubacterium sp. | reverse complement strand
ATTAGTATAATATTTTTTCGACCATCTGCCAACCTAAACCTACAACCAGATTACCTCACTCAGTATCTGGCGTACATTTTCTTCGTTAAGAATTGTAAGCTTCGACAGACTCCGGATTCTTTCCTCCTCCGTCATTTTTTTAACCTTGTCTGCGTCAGCCCACTGCTCATAACTTTTTTGAATAGAGTCAAGCCCCTTCATTTTAGCCTCTGTCTTCAATATTAGTTCCTGAAGAATTGTTTTCTTCTGTTCTACCAGTGCTCCCATCTCTTCCTTCGTACAGTTTCCTGACATTATGAGTGCTATCTCACTAAGTGTAAATCCCATATCCTGAAGGGCAAGAAGAGACTCCACCTGTTGAAGCTGACCGGCTGAATAGTATCTGTAGCCCGTCTTTTTGTCAGTCTCCACTGGTTTGATGATACCTTTCTTTTCATATACCCTGAGAGCTTTGACGGAAATGCCTGCCATAGCAGCCAGCTCACCTATCTTAATTAATTCAAATTCGTTCGTGCTATTCATTAATTACTTCTTCCACCCTTTCTGCGCCAGACAGATTTGATTTCATGTTATTAATACATGAGTTGACGCACATCACACCCATCATCATCTGACCTCGATACTGGGTAATCTTTGTCAGCTGTGCAAAGTCCTTAACCCCTTTTCCTATCATACTATTTCCCATAAGTAGAAGCAATACATAACCCAGGTTGCCAGAGATAATAGTAACCGTCGATGATAAGGAAGTAAGCTTATTAGTTTTAACATTCTGACGCATGATATTTAGGCTTTTCTCTTCTACCTCCCGTAATACTATCTCTTCTCCATCAAATATTGTTATTGCATCCCCTGCTTCAACAATAGGCTCCATCCAGTTAGTATATTCAGCCTGCGATTCCTGTGACTTTCTTCTGTAATAAGGGATCTTTCTTATTATCACAAAACTACTCAGGATAAAAAATGGAATCATAACAAGTACTGTAACAGTGAAAAGTTTAGGGTTCAGAAAAACTAAAATAACAGACGACAGTATAAGATTAACGGATGCGATCATGGCATGCATGAAATTAAGTGGACAGGTAATATAATCCGCCGTTTTATCCACATCCATATTAAGTCTTGTTATCCAGTCACCAGCTGATAGTCTATCCATCTCCTGTTCGGTACGAGACAGCATGGAATCCATTAACCTAAGTCTAAGTCTTTTATGAAACATCATATCTGTATTTATGGATATGGTAGCCCATATAGTTGCATTGTAACCAAATAAAAGCATCGAAAAAATAAGAAATTTCCAAAAAGCATTGGAAAGACTCTCACCCTCTCCTCTTTCCATAATACGTATAAAGGACTCCAGCATGTTGGCATTTAGTACCGCACTTAAAAAGTCAAAAGGAGAGCGAAGAACCATCACTCGGGCAAATTCATTTTTTAAACCTAAGTCCCTAATAATCTTTCTGACCGTATGATTCATATAGACATCCCCCTTTCATTGTGAATACTCTGTCGTAACCCCGGAGATGCTCTGGTTGATGGGTTACATGGATGACTGTTTTGCTTACAGCATAGATGTCGATAGCTTCCAGAATAGCTGCAGAGTTTTCTCCATCAAGAGCTGAAGTTGGCTCATCAAGAAGGAGAATCTCTGCATTCTTGCACATAGCTCTGGCTATTGCCACTCGCTGTGCCTGTCCACCTGAAAGCTCATCCGCCCTATTTCCCAGATAGGTATGCAGTCCCTCAGGAAGTGTATCAATCCATCCCTTAAGTCTGGCAGCATCTACCACCTTCGCTATCCATCCTTCCGAATATTTATGCCCCATGGTGATGTTCTCTAGTATAGTAAGTGGCAGAAGCATCGGTGACTGCATAACGATTGAAACCCTTTTATTAATTTCTGACGGTGTACTCACACCATCCACATGTACAGTTCCTTCTGTCGGTCTATACAGTCCTGCTACAATCTTAAGCAGTGTACTTTTTCCGCAGCCACTCTCACCGAGTATCCCGACCTTTTCGCCCCCTTTTACCGAAAGCGAAAGATTACTGAATACTACCTGCTTTTCATATGTATACGAAACATTCTTTAACTCGATCATAGCATTCTCCTTGTTTAATTACTCAATCTCTATCCTTGACAGATTCGTCGTGAACACTTTAAAACCTGAGAGCCAGCTTGGAAGATTCATAATAGACTGGGTAAGACTCTTCTGCAGATTAATGAACACGATAAGCGTTCCTATCAGAATCTTCCCTCTCACAACCATCCATCCTCCGGCCAGAAGCAGTAGTAAAAGTGGTACTCGGGAAAGTATTCCTGATAAGGTATTATATAGAGCTGAGCGCCTTCCAAGTCTTGCCGCCTGCCTGGTCCATGCGTTAATACTGATATCATAAGCATTCTTACAGAGTTCCTCTCCATCAAAGGTTTTCACTGCCGGAAATGCATGTACGACTGAATATGCCGTCTTATTCATACGGCTTTTCTCT
>JAILMQ010000080.1 GCA_024692605.1 Eubacterium sp. | reverse complement strand
GTCGATATCCGGTTCCTTATCACCTTTAAATCCAAGGAAGGTTTCAAAAGGAATATCATGACCTTCTTTCTTTAGTGGTTTTCCACAGTTAGGACATATCGCATCAGGCATGTCACAACCTGACATACCGGAGAATTTCTTAACCCTCTCACTATCAAACTCTGTATAATAACAGCTTGGGCATATATAATGTGGTGGCAGCGGATTAACCTCTGTAATACCTGCCATGGTAGCCGCAAAGGATGAACCAACAGAACCTCTGGAACCTACCAGGTAGCCGTCAGCATTTGATTTCCAAACAAGTTTCTGAGCTATTATATACATAACCGAATATCCATTTCCGATAATGGAATCCAGCTCTCTGTTAAGTCTGTCTACGACTATCTCCGGCGGATTCGGACCATATATCTCATGCATCTTATCATTACAGATATCTCTGAGAATCTGATCAGAATTCTCAATTACAGGAGGTGCCTTATCCGGTCGTACCGGAGCCATCTTTTTCATCCAGGACGCCACAAGATTTGTATTTGTAACAACAACCTCGTAGGCTTTCTCTTCTCCCAGATAAGAAAATTCTTCCAGCATCTCATCCGTAGTCTTAAAGTATAGTGGCGGCTGTTTCTCCATTTCTTCTTTAATGGAATCTATTGATTTATCAGCATTTTCCGCCGCCAGCTTAGCCCTGTTTTCCTCTTCCTCCTTAAGCTTCTTTCCGGAGCTCTTAGGTCTGGAGCCTTCAAGGATAATAGTTCTGTAGATAGCATCCTCAGGGTCAAGGAAATGTACATCTCCGCTGGCAACAACCGGCTTATCATACTTTTCACCAAATGCCACGATTTCTTTATTTATATTCCTTAGGTCATCCCAGGAATTAACGCGGTCTTCCTTTTCATCCTCAAGAAGGAACTTGTTGTTTCCGATTGGCTGAATCTCCAGATAATCGAAAAATCTCACTATTCTCTCAAGCTCTTCCTCATCTTCTCCCTCAAGAACCGCCTGATAAAGCTGTCCTGAAGCACAGGCAGATCCAACAACCAGCCCCTCTCTATATTTCTGAATCAGAGACATAGGAATTCTTGGCCTCTTATTCGGACCATTTCCACCAAAATAATTTATATGACTTTCTGAAATCAGTCTGTAAAGATTTGTCCTTCCTGTTTCATTTGTAAAGAAAATCGTTCCATGATAGGACTTCGCTTTTCTGATAGCATCCTGAGATGCACTTCCAAGTTTATTAAGGTCGTCCACTGTTTTAGCATCTGTCGCATTTATTATATTCATAAGTTTGACAAATATCTCTGAAGTTACCTCTGCATCATCACAGGCTCTATGATGATGAGCATTTGTAAGTCCAAAATGCTTGGTCAGTCTGTCCAGAGTATATCTTCCAAGCTCAGGCAGGAATACATGAGCAAGTGTCATGGTATCAAGAGCAGTAAAATCATATTCAAGTCCAAGTCTCTTTGCATTAACCTTGATAAATGTTGTATCAAAGGTTGCATTATGCGCAACAAGCATGGCACCCTCACAAAACTCAAAGAATCTTGGAAGCACCTTGTCAATAGTATCTGCATCCTTAACCATGTTGTCATTGATGGAAGTAAGCTTTTCAATATGGTACGGAATAGGAACTTCAGGATTTACAAATTCCGAAAAACGGCCGATTACATTTCCGCCCTTATCAAGTCTTACAGCACCAATCTCAATAATCTTACAGAACTTAAAGGAAAGACCTGTAGTCTATATATCGAATACTACATATTCTGAATCAAGACTCTGTCCATGACTGTTCATGATGAGAGTTTTAATATCATCCACAAAGTAGCCTTCAACTCCGTATAATATCTTAAAATCCTCAGGGGCATTCTTAACCTTTTCAAGAGCATGCCACGCTGTAGGGAAATTCTGTACAACTCCGTGATCTGTAATAGCTATAGCCTTATGGCCCCAGTCCACGGCTCTCTGAATCGCCTTTCCAACATCAGTTACCGCATCCATTTCGCTCATCTGGGTATGAAGATGAAGTTCAACTCTCTTCTCCCCTTCAGCCATATCCATTCTCTTTGTTCTGAAATCAGATATTCTCTTGATTCCGTTTACTGAACTGAGAACAACACCTCTGGCAAATGTATCATAACGCGGAACTGCCTTCATCATTACAAATGAATCCTCCGGCATATCCTCCATGAGTGGTTGAAAATCATCCTCTGCCACAAAAAGCTTAAAGCCAATAGTATCCGAAAAATCTGTAATATTGCCTGTAACAATATATAAAATCTTGTCACTGTTTTTCTTTTTAATCTCTCGCGTTTCAATACCGAAAACCTGACCACGCACAACCATCTCAAGAGGAGACTCCTCCACTATTGAAGATATAGGAACAATATCTCCCTCCACGTTCTTTCCGTAGAAGCAGTCATCGTCACTATAATTCTTTCTTCTGAATTTTTCAGCGGTAGCCATATAATCCTTTTTAGACTTCTTTTCATCACCTTCGCTTTTCAAAGACTTAAACTCTTCAGGTATTACAACCTCATTATTCTTTACATCGTAAGCTGCCTCCAGCTTCTCTTCCAGATCCCTTCTCTTGGTTTCATAATCCGAAGCAAAACCAGATGTCTCCTCCTCTGAAACCTCTACTATATTTCCGGCAGCATCTACTCTGACATCAGAATTCTTAAGACGGGAAACTGTATCCTGCTTTGCCTCCTCGATAGAAGCCCTTGTAAGCTTTACAGCAGTATTAACATTCATGCCAAAACGTTCAGCAAAAACATGATTAAAATACTTTTCAATCCCCGGTTTCTTGGTATGAGACAAAGTTCCCTCCGGAATCTCAAGAATCAGGGAAATGCTGTCAACGCTTATCTTTGCATCCTTAACAAGCTTATATTCGATCATGCTTATATCCTTAAGCTCATCAAGAAAACTATCGATGTAAATATTCATCATCTGCTTCAGGTTATACTGTCCTGAAAGCATATATCTTTCTCTGATAACAACCTTTGTTTTCCCATAGTTTCCAAACACAAAAAGACGGACCGCTTCTTCCGCCTTTTTAATGTTCTGTCTGGAAATCAAATGTGTTGATTCTATATCAATAATCAGTTTTTCAGGATTCTTTACAGAAGTTACTCCTGTTACATTTACCTCATCAAAATAAGGATCTGCATCCTTATCCAGAATTATTCCCTGAAAGACCTCTTTAAATGGTCTGTCACTCATTTATAATCACCCTTTTTTATTACAAACATATACCGGGATTAGTCTACTCCCAGTTATCCAATTCCTTCTTAAGCTCATCTAAAAGAGCCTCCTGAGGTACCTTTCTAAGTATCTCACCAGACTTAAATACAAGACCGACTCCGTCTCCGCCGGCTATACCCAGATCAGCCTCTCTCGCCTCACCGGGTCCGTTAACAGCACAACCCATTACTGCCACCTTAATATTAAGATTCGGATAATTAGCAATCAGCTTTTCTGTCTTTTCTGCAAGACCAATCAGATCGATATGAGTTCTTCCGCATGTAGGACATGAAACCAGTGATATACCATCATTTCTGAGATTAAGAGTCTTAAGAATAAGCTTCGCTGACTTAACCTCCTCCACAGGATCTCCTGTAAGAGAAACCCTGATAGTATCACCTATTCCCTGATTCAAAATAATTCCAAGTCCGACAGATGACTTAATATTTCCACTCCAGAGAGTACCAGACTCAGTAATTCCAACATGAAGCGGATAATCAGTTCTCTCAGCAATAAGCTTATGTGTCTCAACAGACATAAGAACATCTGAAGACTTAATACTGATAACGATATTATCGTAGTCCTGCTTTTCAATCATTCGCACCTTATCCAGTGCACTTTCAACTATACCCTCTGCAGTAACTCCACCAAACTTATCGATGAACTGCTGCTCCAGAGAGCCACTATTAACACCAACCCTGATAGGGATATTCTTTTTCTTAGCAGCCTGCACAACCTCTCTCAGATTATCTTCTGTACCAATATTACCGGGATTGATTCTGATCTTATCAGCACCATGTTCAATGGCAAGAAGAGCCATCTTATACTGGAAATGTATATCCGCCACAAGAGGGACATTAGTTCTTTCCTTAAGCTTGTCGAAGGCCTTGGCAGCCGCCTCAGTATTAGCGGTACAACGAACAATATCACATCCTGCCGCTTCAAGAGCAAGAATCTGATTCACTGTAGCGTCAATGTCTGAAGTTTCCGTATTCGTCATAGACTGGATAGCGATTCGGTTTCCACCGCCAATCAGAACATTACCAATCTTCACAACCTTCGTATTATCTCTATATGCCATTTCATTCCACCTCATATCTCATGTTTATTAAAGTATACTTTAGTGAATATTTATTCCGCGGTGAGATTTGCTTCGCTGTCACGCCTATTTGTCTGAGAGGACATTGCTTTCGCAAACTCACTCGCGAATTTACTATTGTATATTCTATATAATTGCATATATAGGAATCACGTATATAGTATAAAACGATAACGGGATTTTATTCAAATTTAAGGAGGGAGCTTCATTATTTGTAAGCTGCGAG
>JAILMQ010000046.1 GCA_024692605.1 Eubacterium sp. | reverse complement strand
TAACCGGACCTAACACAGGAGGAAAAACAGTTTCCCTTAAAACACTGGGACTCCTTACTCTTATGGGACAGTCGGGACTTCATATTCCCGCAATGGAAGGCAGCCGCCTTTCGGTATTTGATGATGTTTTTGCGGATATAGGTGACGAGCAGAGTATAGAGCTGAGTCTCTCTACATTTTCGTCCCACATGAGTAATATAATATATATAGTTAAGCATGCCACTGATAAGTCATTGGTGCTCTTCGATGAGCCCGGTGGTGGAACTGACCCGGCAGAGGGTGCATCCCTTGCCATAGCCATACTTGAAGCTCTTAAGAATATCGGAGCCCGTGTTATGGCCACCACACACTATACAGAACTGAAAACCTACGCCATCGGAACTGAGGGAGTTGAAAATGCATCCTGTGAATTCGATGTAAAAACCCTTCGTCCAACCTACAGGCTTATGATAGGAATACCAGGCTCTTCCAACGCATTTGCCATTGCCAAAAGACTGGGAATGCCGGATGAGATTACTCGGGCCGCAAAGGACGGAATGGACGAAAACCAGCTGAACATGGAGCGTGTGATCTCCCAGCTGGAGGAAAATGAAAAGGAAATGTCACGCCTCCGCAAGGAGCTTGAAATAGAAACTAACTCCGCAAAACAGCTTAGGACCCGACTGGCAGACAAGGAAGAAAAACTGGATACCAAGAAGGCCGAGATAATAGAAAAAGCCCGTATCGAAGCAAGAGAAATAATCGAAGATGCAAAGGATGTGGCGGATCAGGCAATAAAGGATTATAATAAATGGTTGAAGAACCCTGAAAAAATCGACGCCCGTTCCCTGGAGAGTGCCAGAACAAATCTTCGTAAAAAGAAAGATTCCTACGGCGAAGAGAAAAAAGAAAAGAAAACAAAATACTCCGGCCATAAAAAATCAGACTTCCATATCGGTGACAAGGTACTTGTACTCAGTCTGGAGGTGGAAGGTCATGTAGTTGAACTGCCGGATAAAAACAATATGGTTCTTGTGGAAATGGGAATACTTACCTCCCGCTTCCCTATAAATGATCTTCTTATAATAGACGAAGATAAACTGAAAACCAAAACTGCAGATCAGCAGTTCAGAATGACAGCAGCAGGCTCAGGTATCAAAAAAGCCCGGGACTTCAAACCGGAGATCAATCTTTTGGGCAGAACCGTTGATGAAGCCCTGGCTGAGCTGGATAAATTCTTAGATGATGCTCTTCTCACCCACACCGAACAAGTCAGGATCGTTCACGGAAAGGGAACCGGAGCATTAAGAAAAGCAGTAACAGAGTATTTGAAGAAACAGTCCTATGTAAAAGAATTTCGCGCCGGTGAATTCGGTGAAGGTGATGCCGGCGTAACTATAGTGAAGCTTTAATCCGATGTAACGTAAAACAGTGAAGGAGAAAAAATGATTAAACAAAAAATTCTTATAGTTGATGATGATGAAAATATTGCAGAGCTTATATCCTTATATCTGGAAAAGGAGCAGTATGATACTGAAACCGCAGGTGACGGAGAAACTGCCCTGAGACTTGTGGAGGTTTATAATCCGGATCTTATTCTTCTGGATATCATGCTCCCGGGAATTGATGGATACGAAGTCTGCCAGCAGATAAGAAAGACAAAGGACACTCCTATCATCATGCTTTCTGCAAAGGGTGAAGTATTTGATAAGGTCCTTGGTCTTAAGATGGGTTCCGATGATTATATCGTCAAGCCTTTTGATTCAAATGAGCTGGTTGCCAGAGTCAGTGCTGTTCTCAGAAGATCAGGTACTTCCAAAGCTGAGGAAACTCCTGCACCTGAAACCAGTGATTTTAAGCACACCGGTGATTACATCGAATTCGAAAACCTGCTTGTAAACATTTCCAACTATACAGTTATTTTCGAAGGCAAAGAGTTGGAAATGCCACCGAAGGAGATCGAGCTGCTTTACTTCCTGGCATCTCATCCAAATCAGGTATTTACCAGAGACCAGCTTCTCAACCAGCTTTGGGGCTATGATTTCATCGGCGATTCCAGAACCGTTGATGTTCATATCAAACGTCTCAGAGAAAAGCTTGGGGACAAATACAACTGGTCCATTGCAACAGTTTGGAGAATTGGATATAAATTCGAGGTAAAGTAGTATGCAACATTCCCTTTTTGACCGAATATATCTTGCATTCCTTTTGATACTTATTGTATCGTTTATGTTTCTTATAGTTTTCATATCCTTCTTCACTCGTAGATCACTTATTGAAGAGAAGCAGAAAACCCTTAGTAACGAAGCAACCCTTATCGCCTCTCAGGCGGTTTCAAACTATGCTTCCGGAACTGTTAACGCCAGGGAACTTGCCTCTTCTTTTAAGTACTACGCAGATATCCTTGACTCCGATATCTGGTATGTTGATGAGCTTGGAAATGTAATCGCTACGTCAGATTATTACAGAGCAGGTCAGCACCCGGTCAAGTCTTCAAATAACGATTCCACAATCGCCATAATAAAAGAAGTGCCCCTGAGTATCTATGATCTGGATCCAACCTATGATATTCATTCCAACTTTTATCAGACAGGTAAAT
The DNA here is from genome assembly GCA_024692605.1 of Eubacterium sp. GTDB lineage: Bacteria > Bacillota > Clostridia > Lachnospirales > Lachnospiraceae > Eubacterium_Q. The sequence goes on along the minus strand of JAILMQ010000046.1, from coordinate 24,872 downwards.
TCTATGGAATGTATAACAGCAATCTGATTTCGGTAAATGTGCCTATATCCTTTACCAGATATTCTGCAAATTACAAACCGATTTCAACCCTGCCCTCCGGAGCACTTATTGTTCATACCACAACTGGTGATATCAACAGTACTCTGAGGAATATTTACAGTATAAGTTTCATTCCATGTCTGATAATCATTATCATAGCATTTACATTTCTCCAGATTATCTCCCATAAGATCATCAGACCTATCAGGAAGCTGGCGGAAATTGCCGTTGATTATTCTCAGGGTGATTTCGATGCCAAAACAGGAATCAGCACCTCCGATGAGATCGGACAGCTTGCCGACTCCATGGAATATATGGCCTCCGAGCTTTCAAAGCTGGAGGAATACAGGCATGAATTCATTTCAAATATATCCCATGACTTCAGAAGTCCTCTTACTTCCATAAGGGGATATGTTACTGCAATGCTGGACGGAACCATTCCCCCTGAAAAGCAGAGCAGATATCTGGGAATCGTGCTGGACGAGACTAACCGTCTGACCAAGCTGACCCAGGGGCTTCTGGATCTCAACAGGCTTGAGATCTATGGTCCTTACCTTAACCTTACGGAGTTTGATTTTATCGATATTGTCAGAACTACCCTCAATACATTTGAGATAAAATGTATTGATAAAAATGTAGCTATCTACCTCAACAATCATGCTGAGGCCACTGTTGTAACAGCTGATAAAACCAAGATCCAGCAGGTATTTTATAACCTTATTGATAACGCCATTAAGTTCACTCCTCCGGAAAAAAAGATTTATATTACCATTAATGAGAAGGATGAAAAGCTGCTCGTTACCATTAAGGACGAAGGTATCGGAATGAGTGAAGATACTCAGAAGAAGATATGGACTCGTTTCTACAAGGATGATTCCAGCCGTGGAAAGGATAAGGCCGGAACCGGTCTCGGTCTTGCCATTACAAAGGAGATAATCAAGGCTCATAACGAGACCATCACTGTTTCCAGTACTGAGGGCGAGGGTTCTGAATTCGTATTTACCTTAACAAAGGCTAAACAGGATGCAACCCACTCAGGTGAAACAGAAATCCTTATCGACCCAAAGAACAGTTATAATAAATAAATGTAATAAATAAAAGAAAGTATAGAGAGATTAGCAATGATTAGAAAGAAAATTCTTGAGCTGCTTGAAACAAACAGCAAGCTCACACCGGCAGAGATTGCCGCAATGATCGGTGAAAATGAGTCAGTTGTGGCTGACGAGATTAAGGCAATGGAAAATGAAAAAATCATCTGTGGATATCACACCCTTATTAACTGGGATAAGGTCAGCGAGGAAAGAGTCAGTGCTCTCATCGGAGTAAAGATTTCTCCTGTACGCGGGGAAGGCTTCGACCGTATATCCACACGCATAAGCAGATTTGAAGAAGTCAAATCCGTATTCCTTATGTCCGGTTCCAGCAATGACCTCATTCTTTCCATCGAGGGTGACTCCCTTAAGGAGGTTTCCCAGTTCGTTTATGAGAAAATTGCAACCATGGATACTGTGGTGTCCACCGCAACTTACTTCGTTTTGAAAAAATATAAAGAGCACAAGGTGATTCTGACAGATGATACAGGGGCTGATGAAAGAATACAGATACAGCCATAAATTTTTACCTAAGAATTATACCGGTAAATAAGATAGGAGAATCATCAAATGAAATCTGTAAATAAAACTGCAACTGAAATAAAGCCCTCAGGCATCAGAAAGTTTTTCGATATTGTAAGCGAGATGCCGGATGCAATATCTCTGGGAGTTGGCGAACCGGATTTTGATACCCCCTGGCATATAGCGGATGAGGGCATCTATTCACTGGAGCGGGGTCGCACATTTTACACCTCAAACTCCGGTCTTCTGGAGCTCAGAGAAGAAATCTGTAAGATGTATAAACGCAAATATTCTATAGAATACTGTGCCAAAAACGAATGCCTTGTGACGGTTGGAGGTTCTGAAGGAATTGATCTTGCTCTCCGCGCACTTATCAATCCCGGGGACGAAGTTATAATCCCGGAACCATCCTTCGTTTCTTACGTTCCGTGTGCAAGTCTCGCCGGAGGAACACCGGTTATCATAGATCTTAAAAATGAAAATGAATTCAAGCTCACAGAGGATGAACTAAAGAATGCCATTACAGAAAAAACAAAGGTTCTGATCATATCATTTCCTAACAATCCAACGGGAGCCATAATGACCAAGGAGGAACTCCTTCCCATTGCCAAGCTCTGTGTGGAACATGATCTTTATGTTATATCAGATGAGATTTATTCCGAGCTTACATACGGCGGAATCACTCACACATCTATCGCATCACTTCCGGGAATGAGAGAACGAACAATTGTAATAAATGGTTTTTCAAAGGCCTATGCCATGACAGGCTGGAGAATGGGTTATGCCCTGGCCCCGACTGAGATAGCAACTATTATGACAAAGATTCATCAGTTCTGTATAATGTGTGCTCCAACCACAAGCCAGTATGCGGCTGTTGAAGCCATAAAAGCAGGCGACAAGGATATAATATCCATGCGTAAATCCTACGATGAAAGAAGGCGCTATCTCTATAAACGTCTTAATGATATGGGCATGCCGGCTTTCGAGCCTATGGGTGCATTTTACATGTTCCCAAGCATAGCAAGATTCAACATGACTTCAGATGAGTTTGCCACCAGACTTCTTAAAGAAGAGAAGCTTGCGGTGGTTCCGGGAACTGCCTTTGGTCACTCCGGAGAGGGCTTTATCCGAATCTCCTATGCCTATTCCATCGACCAGCTTAGAGAAGCTCTGGACCGAATAGAAAGATTCGCCCGGAAAATTAATCCATAACTCAAAAGTATGCCGTAACACAAAAGTGAGCCAAGGGACAGTCCCTATGGCTCACTTTTTTAAAATCATTTTTGAATATCTCTATCTGTATCACTATTTGAATATCTCATCAATTTCGTAATAGGTCAGTGACCGTTTCATGTCGCTGTTTTGTGACACAACTTCACGGCAGCCTTCTTTTGTAAGTTCACCGGCCACACTGTAAGGGATGTTTCTTTCCTGAAGCAGTTTTTCCATCTCCTCTATCTTATCTTCCGGAACAACTGCAACTACGCTTCCTGTTCCCAGCAGCATATACGGATTTATGTTCCAGTATTCGCAGATCTCGATGGTGCTCTGTCTGACGGGAATCCTTTCATGAATGACCCTGATTCCAAGACTGCATCTTTCGGAAATCTCTTCCAGGCTCCTGTATATCCCGCCGTAGCTTACATCATGTACTGAAACCGCTCCACTCTCCAGAAAAGCTCCGGCAGTGTCTTTTATATAAGGCTCCATTTCTGAACTGATCACGCCCTCAAGATAAGATCCGGCAAATCTGTCTGTCATATCGTCAGCCTTTGCCTTAACAATCTCCCGCGCACCGTACTCTCCTGCAAACCCGGATATCACGATCTTGTCACCGGCCCTGGGACTTCTTCTGCCCGAAACGTATTCCTCCGGAGCTTGTCCCAGAAGGGTAACAGTAAACTGAAGGTCCGCTCCCTGTCCTGAGTAAAATGTATTGCCACCGGCAATTCTTATCCCGTACCTGCCTGCCTCCTCTGTAAGGGAATGCATAGCATCTCTTATCTGCTGCTCCGGGGTCTCTTCACCGGCTGTTATACCAACAAGCATTTCCGTAGGCTCGGCTCCACAGGTTGCCAGGTTATTTGCCGCATTTAATAATGCTGTCTCGCCTGACTCCCCGGCTCCCATTGCAGAAACAGAAACAAATCCATCTCCGGAAGAACTGAGGGTTGAGAAATCATTTCCCACTCCGACACCCAAAGCCTTACCTTTTTTAATATGCTTTATTATGCTTCTTTTCAGAATTCTGGTATTTGCAGTGCCTTTCATGTAAAGTAGCCTCTACTATTATTCCGAAGGTTCGTCGCCTTCACCCGGATCCGGTTCCACAGGAGGTTCAGGTTCTACCGGTGTATCTTCCGGAGGTGCTTCCTCTGTAGTATCATCCTCAGGTTCATCTACCGGCTCCTGTTGCTCTTCTTCCTGCTTTTTCTTCTTCTTTTTCTTCTTTTCGCCATCATCCGGAGCTGCATTATCGTCCTCATCCTCTTCTGAATCGTCCGGCTCATCTGAGTTCACCGAAATTCTTGGAGGAGATGCCTGATACTTACTACTGTTTATCTTAACCTTTTCAGTCTCGACTCCATCAACATAGATATGCTTCCACAGTTCACCTGTATATCCGGTAATTGCAGGTGATGTAACCTGCTCTGTTCCGGGCTCAAGTGACTTATCCTCTGTATAAATCGGCTCAGAAGAAGGATTGATTACTCCTGTCTGTACTGACTCAAACTCTATTGTTCTGTTAGAAGGTCTGTATTCCTGACCATATATGCTAAATGTAAGATTACCACCATCATATCCGGCAGCTATATAGATCGGAGCATCCAGGTTGTTGCTGAACTTAAGGTCAAGCACACCACCTGCGATGGCCGCATCTGCTGAAATAGGCACATAAGAAACCTTCATACTATGGCAGTTTCTCTGGATTACATTTAACTCTGCTCTAAGTACAGCGTTATAAAGCGTTGTGGCCACCTGGCAGACACCACCGCCCGGGCTGTCTACGACCTCAGTTCCCACATATGCATGAGCCAGCTCATAACCATTACTTACATCTATAGGTGCGATACAGTTATAAACAGAAATCTGTTCACCCGGATAAAGCACGTGGCCATCAACAAGTGAAGCCGCTCTCTGCACATTTGTCTTTCTTGCTCCACTACTGCTGGCATAGCTTGTTGTATATGTACCCAGCTGATCAGTAATCTTGGCCAACTGCTTGATTCTTTCATTCTCAGCATTATCAGCGATAACAATTCCTGTTGTTACAGGTTCTTTACTGTAGCCTTCCTTGTTGATGATCTCTTCAACTGCTGACTCTGTCTTTACAGGATCAACACTTACAGAATCACCTTCCGCAGTTACAGTTACAGTACCATCCTCATTGTGATTAAGATTATACTTATTCACTCCTGTCATGGCATGGCCCAGGTTGCTATCAACCATCTGCTTTATGATATTGGAGTTTACGGTTCTTTTTGATGTGAAATCAACGGACTCTGTCTTAAGCAATTCTCGATCCCTGAAACGCTGCAATACATTTCCCGAATTACCATACTGAAGAGCTTCCTCCACCACTTCACGGGTGTTGTCGGAAATTCCCAGATCACCAAGACTTGTATTGATATCACCATATGAACTTGTGAGAGTTACCGGAACAGACTCCAGCCCATCCAGATCACCGCCAAACAGCTCAAGAGCCTTGGAATAACTAAGCCCACCCACAGACTGTCCATTTATGAAAATGTTGTCTCTGATGACATTATTTTCAAGAGACGCATCAAGGGTGCTGTCCGTTGCAGTTCCCTGCTCAGCCCTTACCCTAAAAGGAGCAAGCGTAAGAACCAAAGAAGCCGCAAGCACACTCGCAATTATCTTACTTCCAATTATTTTTTTTCTCATTTAAAAACCACCTCTGATAGCTGCAAGCAGTCCGATTATCATTCCTAAAACAAGAAGAATGCTTATAACTGTTGCAATTATTCTAGTTGCTTTCTTTCCCTTCTTACTAAAATCAATCATACTATTTTACCTCCAATCTTCCTCTAAGTAACCCATAGGGGTCAGACCCCTTTGGGTTGATTTAAACATACGTCTGCTAATACACAATTACTGCAGTCAGGTCGTCTTGCCACACAAATCTTTCTTCCGTGGGCAATGGCCTGAAAATTATATAAAATCCACTGCTCTTTTGGCAGTAGTTTCATTAATTCCATCTCTATCTTTTCCGGGTCATCACTTTTTGTAAGTCCCAGAAGCTTTGAAACTCTCTTTACATGTGTGTCAACAACAATCGAATCGATGCCATACACATTTCCTCTTATGACGTTGGCTGTCTTTCTCCCAACCCCGGGAAGGGATGTAAGACTTTCTATATCTGAAGGAACCTGACCATCAAAATCCTCTAAAAGGACATTTGCACAGGCGATTATATTCTTTGCCTTGTTCCGGTAAAAACCTATTGAGAAAATATCCTTCTCAAACTCCTTAACATCAGCGCCGGAAACATCCTCCAGCTCAGGATATTTTTTAAAAAGATCCTTCGTAACCTTATTGACTCTCTCATCAGTACACTGCGCCGACAGGATTGTGGCAAAAAGAAGCTGCCAGGGCTTCTCCGGATCATATTCCAGATAGCACCTGAGGTCTGTACCATATTCCTGATTCAGTCGTTGGCATACCGCTGCCGCACGTTCCTTCTTAGTCATATTTTCTCCTGTGCACTGATTCTGTGTCCTGAGGGCAGTCCCCATGACATCGTTCCCCATGACATCTCTGACATGGCATCGTTACGTCAGGCTGTCTATCAACTGCTGCGCCACTCTTCCGGACATTCCGCCGTGTGACACACTCCACTTGTTAGCCTCAGCAAGAATCTCATCCTTAGTTGCTTCAATTCCTGCTCTCTCTGCCAGACCTGAGACAATCTCTTCGTATTCCTTCTTGTTCGGCTTCATATAAGGAATGGAAACTCCAAATCTGCTAACAAGAGAAAGCTTCTCCTGAAGTGTATCGGAACGATGCTTGTCGATTTCAATATCGCTTATATCATTCCAGGTCTCTCTTATGAGATTACGCCTGTTGGAAGTGGCATAAATCAGCACATTATCCGGTCTCGTCTCCAGGCCACCCTCAATCACAGCCTTCAGATATTTATATTCTGTCTCATTTTCCTCAAAGGAAAGATCATCCATATATATGATAAATCTGTAATTCCTGTTTTTAATGCTGGAAATAATCGGCGACAGATATCTCATCTGATGCTTATAAAGCTCGATCATTCTGAGTCCCTTGTCATAGTACTCATTGATGAGCGCCTTAATACTGGTGGACTTTCCTGTTCCGGCATCGCCGTAAAGCAGCACATTATTCGCCGGGCTTCCGTTAATGAAGGCCTCAGTATTGCTCTTAAGTCTCTGCTTCTGAATCTCATAACCTATCAGGTCATCCAGCATAACCCTGTCGGTATTATTTATAGGGGAAAATGTAACTTCCCCGGGATACTCATCATACCCCCTCAGCCCCTTGTCACTACTTATTCTAAAGGCTGTATTCAGTCCGAACATTCCAACGCCGTACTTCTCATAGAAATCGCGGATCAGTGTAAAGGTTCCTTCTGCCGCTTTCTTCTCCTCCTCAGGGCTCATCTGTCCCTGGGATTTTCCGTCGCCACCTCTTATGCTCTTCAAATTCTCATAGATTGCATCGCTGAGGGCTCGAACCTTTTCAGATACATTTTTATTATACAGCTGGCGTCTTTTATGAATTGATTTATAGTTGGAAATAACTGAGAAGCAGTCAATTCCCAGACTTTTCTCCAGCCTGCTGAAATCATATTCAAAGAAGTGATTGAAGATCATCATGTCCCTGAGTACAAACTCATTAACACTTCCGCCCTCCGGAGCCATTCTCTCAGCAGTGAGAGAAAATGGATTCTCATTAGTAACCAGCACATAGGCGATGTAATCATGCCACAGATTTTTATCAAATCCAAAATCTGTGCCAATCTCCAAAAGTTTATGTATTTCCTTGTAGATACGACTCGTCAGTTCAGTCTTGTCATAATCACCTTTATCAAAATCACAAAGGATGGAACTTAAGTTTTTGATAATACTATCTTCTCCAAGTTCGCAGAACATCACGAGTCCGGGTAATTCTTTATACATATTATCAACCTCAATCACTAAGAATAGCACTTGAATACTAATGTTTCAATATACGAAAGTCACTATATTACTGCATTTATTCTGATTTTTTTATGAATTTTCTCTTTAAAACGCTAAGTATTGATGTAAGCTCCTGCATCCTGAGAGCATAAGCCATGGCTATATATGTAAAACCACCAAGTCCAAGAAGAGCTACTATCTCCAGCAGCTGGTTTCTCTTCATCTCCACATCAATAGTTCTCTCAATAATAATTATGCTTGCTGATACCACTATAAACATTACGAAACAGCAAAGAGCACATTTTCTGAAGGATGCAAACATCTCACGGCCCTTAATTCTTCCTACCCTTCTTCTAAGGAAATAGGTCTGGATTATCATACTGCATATACCTGCTGTAGAATATGCGATGGCAATTCCATCTTCATCCCATATTTTTACAAACAAAGCAGTTAATGTCATATTTAAGATCAGTATAAAGATATTGATGGTAACCGGAGTTCTGGTTTCCTTGATAGCGTAGAAGCCCTGAAGTATAACCTGTCTGACTGAATAACCTATCATTCCCACACAGTATAGTCCCAATAACCTGGCGAGAATCGTTACATTTTCCGGTGAAAAATTACCCTGAAGATAGATTGCTCTGATAAGAGGAACTCTGATGGATATTATTCCTATAGAGCATGGCAGAATAACGAAGGCCACATTTCTAACGCCTATAGAAAGATCGTTTCTGTATTCCTCCATATCTTTATGGGTAAAATGCTCTACCATTGTAGGGAATATTGACATCGCAATGGCATACGCAAATATATTAATAGGAAGCTGCATAATCCTCTGAGCCTGAACTATATTGGAAAGAATACCCTCACCCTGGGCAGAAGCAAACCTTCTGTTTACCACCAGGTTAAGCTGAGTAACCGCAATTCCTATAAGCACCGGACCAAAGAGCCTGAAGAACTGTCTGACGCCCTCGTGGTCAAAATCAATAATCTTTTTGTACTTAAATCCATGCTTATATATAGGCACTACCTGAACCAGAAGATTAACTATGGCACCCTCAACTACACCCACTGAGAAACCGGCAATACCTTTTCCCAGGGTAAGAAGGAAAACTCCCACGGTGATTATGGTAATGTTATAAAGCACGGCACCTATGGAAGGTGGTGTAAAATCCTTATAGGACTGAAGTATTCCCATGCAGATTCCGGTAAGACACATGAAGAAGCACTGGAAAAACATAATCCTTGTAAGAAGTACCGTAAGCTCAATAGCTTCCGGCGTCCATTCCGCAAAGTCAACAACCAGTGGCAGAAGCTGTGGAGCAAATATCTCTCCCACTATACAAAGAAGTGCTGCAACCACTGCAACTATGTTCAGTATGGAGCTGGCCATCTTGTAACCATCTTCATATTTCTTATCAGCTATATAACCACTGAACACAGGAATAAAAGCGGCTGAAAGTCCTCCACCCACAAGAATTGTATAAATCAGATCAGGAATTGTAAAAGCTGCATTATAAGCATCTGTAACCGAACTCATATCGAATACGGAGGACATTATAATGTCCCTTACGTATCCAAGCATACTGGAAAGGAAATTCGCAATAACCAATATGCCGGCAGCTTTCATGACTCCCGATGTTTTATTTTCTGCTTTATCACTCATTAAAAACCTCTTTTGAATAGTTTCAAATGTCTATTTTACCATAGAAATTAAAATACAGTCAATGGGTAGGCAAATGCCGGTACAGATACAAGACAAAACATAGGAGGCTCAAAAAAAGAAGCAGCTCCGAAGAGCTGCCTCTTTAATAGCTTTATCTTATCTATACTCAAGATAATTATATGTATAATTCTTAATCTTCTGCTTTGAAGACTTATACTTCTTTCCCTTAACCTTTACATTTGCAACAACACGTACGCCGTATGACATTCCATATCCGCCACATCCTGAAACAGTTGCTGATCTTGTACTTCCACTTACAGTCTTAACCTTCTTGAAAGAGTTTCCACCGTTATTTGTTCTGTAGATTGTATAACTCTTGGCATTCTTAATACCCTTCCAGGTTACAGTCTTTGTAGTACCTCCTGTAAGGTCAGTAATCTTGGCATATGGAATAAATGTCTTTGGCTTTGTGAAATTACTATATGCTCTCTTACCATTTGCAATTTCGATGTAAGAACGCATCTTAACCTTGCAGCCGGCATTCTTAGCCTTTTTTAATGTCTTCTTAATTGATGAGTTATAACCACTTACATCTGCTTTACCGATCTTCTTACCCTTAAGATTATAGAAGATAATCTCATAACCATCCGGACGATAATCTGCTACGCTGCTGTCATAACCGTTAAATGATACTGCAAGCTCGCCTGTTCCGTTCTTCCAACCATAAAGAGCAATGTTCTTTGGTGCAACAGGTGCTGTAGCACCTCTGAAATATTTAGCTGTTCCATAGCTAAAATCATCGTAAGGAATAACACCAAATGTAATAAACTTTCCAACTGCAGTAGTAGGAATAGTAACCTGTGTTTTATTTCCAACATCCTGCTTATAGATAATCTGGCCATCAATTGCAATTGCAACCTCATATCCCTTTGCACCCACAACTGCATTCCATGCGATTGTTACTGACTTTCCAGCAACACATCCAATCTCCTGAGCTGATGTAACATAGCCCAGTGTAGCTGCCTTTGTTTCAAATCCCGGTACTGCTACTGAAAGAATAATAGCAAGCGCAAGGATCATTCCGTAAATTCTTTTCTTCATGTTTTTCCTCTCCTTATTTTAAAATCTTTATGAGTTATTTCAGATTAAATTAAACTTTATTTTACTTTGATAGTGTAACCTGCCCTCTGAGATTTAATTCCAGCAGCATGAACTTCAATATACACAGTTTCGCCAGCCTCCAGAGATACCTTAGCATATCTGCTTAGTCTGTATCTGTTTTTCTTTAAAACTTTTTTCTGTTTCCACCCATCTAGGAATGACTTACCTGCTATATTAAACGAAGTTGCTTTCCCACCCTGGGTTTTACATTCGGTTCCGGAAATGTACTGGCTGTTTTCACTTATCCTACGCATTACGTAAAAATGTCCACAGACATAGTTATCGGAATCCTTGGGGTCATAAAGATTGCTGACTGTAAATGTATAGGTCTTATTTTCTGTAGCTTTAAACTTAACAAGGGCATTTTTCTTTTTTAGCAAAACCTTAGTTGTACCCACCCTTATTGATGGTGCCTTGTTATATTTACTTGCTTTTTTGTGATTACACACTGATGAAGTTACTTTTTTATTAGCAGCTTCTGCATCAAACGACATCGGATCTGACAAAATCACGGTTAAAACCATTATCAAAACCAATAAAGATGATAAAAGTCTACTAATAACTATCTTATTCATCACATTTAATTTAACCTCCGTAGTGGCACATTCCCCCTATCATAATTTCGTACCATGCCACATTCTAACATTTTAATCAATCTTTTTAAATAGTAAATTTGCACCAAATATGTTAGTGCAGAATGCACAATCTTAATTATTCTGGTTGACTATCCGAAAAGTGGTGTTATTATTATCATAGGATTTTTTCCAAATTCATGTAATTATTTAATCGATTTTATAAGGAGGGAAAAAAATGATTCATGAAAGAAAACTTGATTCAAGAATGACAAAGCTTCTTCTTGCCTGTGTAATTGCAATGATGTTCTTTGTTTGTTCAGGATTCAAAGCTCATGCTATGACGGTAAAACAGACAGGCGAGGGTGACACCAGTATCACAGTAGGCTGGGACACTCCATACACATCTACTGGAAGCGTAATCAATGGCTTCTATGTTGGATATGCTGAATATCCTGAAGGTGGAAACTTTACTACATCTAAAGCTAATGCTGTTGCAATGGCAGATCAGAAGAAAATTGCTCTTCCCGGAAATGCCAGATCATACACAATTAATGGCTTAAAGAAATCTGCAAGATATGTTGTTTACGTTGCATATACTATCACATCAAAGTATGGCTCACAGTATTCAGGTAGTACTTACATTTCATCTGCTTATACAAAAGTTCAGAAAGTAACAAATGTAAGACAGAAAAAATGGTGGTATTGGGCACTTCACGCTGATGCAGAATGGGATGCACAGCCTGGCGTTAAATATGAAGTTAAATTCATGGATAGAAAAGGAAAGGTTTTAAAATATCTTTCTGCAAGTTCAGCAACATCATCCACTTCAACTTCACTTCCTAAGGTTAAAAATAATAAAATCTACAAAGTAATGGTTCGTGCTTTCCGTACAAGAAGTTCATATGAATCAACTCTTGGAACATCATATGGTGCATGGTCAGATGTAGCTTATCTGTTCACACAGCCTATGGTACAGTCAGCTAAGGTATCAGGTGGTAAACTCAGACTTAAGTGGAACAAGGTTGAAGGTATGACAAGCTACACAGTTTACGTTTCAACAAAAGAGAAAAAGGGATATAAGAAAGTCGGAACAGTAAAAGGAAATAAGACAAGTCTTACTGTAAAGAAGCTAAAGAAAAAGAGATTTAAGAGTTCTAAAAAGTATTATGTATATATCGTTGGTAACATGAAGATTAATGGAAGAACCTACACCAGCGGAAGACATTATACAAACACTGTTCAGAGAGGAACAATTACTACAAACTGGACATTCTAACATCATATTACAAATTGAGCCATGGGGACTGCCCCATGGCTCATTCTTGTTTATTTAACCTTTACTTTTACCGTTACGGTCTTGGTTAGTTTCTTGTAATTATTGTTTCCGGCTACGGTAACTTTTACTTTAACTTTGTAATTGCCCTTCTTAAGACCTTTCCTGATGGTAATCTTACCGGTCTTTGAATTCACCTTGAAGTATTTCTTGAATTTCTTCTTTGTTACTCCCGAGAGTTTGTAGGTTACCTTGCCCTGAGCTTTCTTTACTGTAATTGCTTTCTTCGTCTGCTTTTTCTTTTTGATGACACTGCTTTTTACAGTCAGCTTTTTAACAGTAATCTTTGCCGGGTTAGCTTTCTTTACTACCGGATTATCCTTCGAGCCATCCGGCGTTGGTGCCGGTGATGGTTTGGGAGTCGGTGTAGGGTCATCCTTTTTTTCGTCCTCATACTGACTCTCATAAACCCCACTGCTTTTTGGAAGCAGATAAAGTGCATTGCTACGGCTCTCTCCGGTATCCCAATACTTTATAAGGTATATTCCATCCCTTGTCTCCACCGCTGAAGCATTTTCCGAACTATCAGATAGTGAATCATTCAATGTGTAATAGGTTGGCTGAATTATCTCGTTTTTCATGTCGAAAAGAGATATATTTCCCGTTCCTTCAACAGAAGCATCGAAAAGTATAAATCCATTTTTAACAAATGCGCAGGCAGCTTCTATATATGCTGATTTTTCACTATAAGGAGTTCTGTACTTTCCTATAAACGGTATATCCTGAAGCTTGTTCCAATTCGTTCCATCGAAACAGTGCACTTCTCTTGAAAGCATACGATCAGACGTCATGCCGAATACAAAGTAGATTTTTCCGTCGTTTACATATACATCCGGGGATATAAGCGTCATAGCAGCTGTATCTTCCACATGATTCCACTGCCCTGAAACGAAATCATAACTATAAACAAATGTAGTCTCTTCGTCATAATTTCCAAAGGCATACAGCTTACCATTCAGTGGGGCAAATATTTTTGGTATCACACCTACATCTTCGAAGATATCGTCGAAAGAATCAATCTCAGTAAACTGCCAGGTCGGATTATCATCGGTATACTTACAGAATGCAAGATAATGATATTCCTCATCCTGAGCTTCCTCTTCGTCAGGATCCTCCGAATCATCAGGTTCTACATCTCCATCTTCATCTGCATCAGCCTCATCATAATCATCATTATCATCACCCTTTTCACGAGGATGATTGGCGTAGTGAGTTACATCTACAAAGCTGTAAACGACTTCATTGCCATAAATAGGATTTTCTGTCTCAACTATGGATACATCAAAATCATTGGTCAGTTCGAAACTATTAAATCCACCCTGTCGGAAAAATTCAAGTGTCTGTTCCTTAAGATATGTATCCTGGTAATCTACAAACTGTCTTCCGTCGAACCTTGAAACAATTCCTGTATCCTTTTCGTAACTATATAATTCTTTTCCATCATTATCTGTAAGAAGTGTTCTGCTTGGAACCTTTGGGTCACCCCATGAATCCACAAGCCTTAGTTTTTCAACCAGAAGCTGATCAAGCTTTTTCTGCCCCTTTACAAGGAAGAAGGAGCCTCTTGCCAGAACCTCATCATCGCCCTTCTTTCTCAGCAGAAATTCTTTATAGGTACCGAATAAAGGTTTTGCATTACTGATAATAGCAGTCCTGCCATCATCAGAATATTTAACTGACATATCCTTATTTGGCAGAGTCACTTCTTCAGCATTTTTATCTGCAAGGCTTATGTAGCTAAGGTTCAAAGCTGAAGTAAGTCCGGCCCCACTCAATGTAAGTGTTTCCTTTTCAACATCACACACAGCATCTGTGATTGCAGGTGATATCTCAGCGAAGGAGCCCGTTGTATCGAACTTGCTGCAATCAATATAACCACCTGTTGAACAATAATTCTTTAGTTCATCTGTCTTTGTAACTGCCGCAAAATATCTTGCCTTATTTTCAAGAGCATACTGTGAACCGGTCTGACCCACCTTCTGCGGATTAAGTGCTGCAAGCACTGCATAGGATGCAGCTGCGGCCGGAGTAGCCATAGATGTTCCACTCATAATCTCATATGAAGTATTCGGAGAAAAGACCTTTTTTATATTGTCGAAAGGTTTAGATACAGCTAATGACTCAATATAAAGATGAATATCATGAACATCACCGTAATCATCAAGGTTACCTTCCTGCGGTAGGGTAGGACTTATGTGAAAACCAAATCCTACATCACGACCTTCCAATTCATCATAGGAAAGAATATAATGGCTGGGATAATGTACTTTATCGGGACTGCTGTGGAATACACTGCCATCCTCCACAGGCTTGCTTTCAAAGTACATGGTCGATGGAATCTCCTCATAAGTACCCTCATCATTCTTAATCATTTCTCCCATATTTATGTTTGCTTCAAAATCATGCTCCTCACCATTTTCTTCGAAGGAACAGGTAGCGAGCATTGAATATCTGGTATTATCCTCACCTGTGGTATCAGGATTCTTATTATATGGGAAAACCAGATAATAATCTTCACCAAACTGGGCATTCTTTATTGTAAGTTTAAGTGATTTACCCGGTGAAGACATATAATGCTTCTCAGATGTAATTTCATACTCTACTGTTGCAGCATCCGGATCATAGTTTTCCGTTGTATCTGCATTTGGATTTAGCTGTTTAAAAAATACTGATTTTCCAAAGGAGGAAACATTTCCACCACCATTATCAGGAATTACACCATCATCAGTTATTACTGCTTTATCAGAAAACTGAGCATAGTATTCTGTGTACTCTTCTCTTTCCTCCACAGTATCATAAAATGGAGCATAAACACTTCTTGATGAGGTTGACAGGATATTTAAACCCGGTGCAAAAACATCAACTGTGGACTTTCCATAGTTGGAGAAACCGGCCTTCTTTCCATTTATATCCATGGCACCTACAACAATCTGATAAGGATTATCTCCTCCAACCGGATATTCCGGATATTTATCTATATTAATATTTTCATTTCCAGCAGCGCAGAACACCAGAATTCCTGCTTCACCGAGACGTGTAAGTACTTCGTCATATGCATAACTGTTTCCCGGATTACACCAGGAACAGCTTATGGCAACAACATTAACTCCCCTCTGTCTGGCTTTAATGGCATAATTAAATGCCCCCAGCTCAATAAACTTAGTCATATCATTTTTTCTATAGGTTCCGCTCTTGGCAAGCATCATGATTTTCACATTAACACCTGATGCAACTCCTGCTATACCTTTTCCGTTGTTTGCTGTAGCACCTATTATTCCTGAACAATGAGTTCCATGACCTTCTCTATCGGTAAGCATAACGTCATTATCATCAAAGTTAAAACCGTTGATGCCCTTAAGGCCTGTTTTTTCCGGATCGTTTACCCAGAGACTGTCTTTTAAATCCTCGTGATTTATATTAATTCCTGAATCAATAACTGCTACCACAACTTCATCATCCTCTGAGCCATTATATCTGGCCCAGGCACTTCCTGCGTTGGTAGATACAGTTTTATCCATATCCGTACCGCGAGTGTGTACATTTTTCCCTGAAGAATTGGTTGCCTGTGGATTATTGGCCTGGTAGTCATATGTATTCAGCTTATCATTCAGTGAATAATCATAGGAGCTGCCTTCACTCTGTGGCTCAGCGTAATAATTGGGTTCCACCGATGCAACATACTTATTAGTTGAAAGAAGACTCATCATAGTTTCAGTGTCGTACACATCTGAATAAATAAGAGCTATATTAAGTTCATCATCGAATTCGATGGAATCCTTAATCGTATAGTTATTTCCGAGACTTTTGGAGATGATTTCAACCTCTGATGATGCATCATCTGCTGCATCATCAGCCTCACCTGTTGCATCCATGAAATCACCAAAATCAGAATCTATATTAGCCATGCTCTGAGCCGAGCTGAGAGAAGTATCGGTTTCCTCAATGGCATTTTTTCTGAAGGTTACCATCACTTCATTAGGCGCATATGACCCATCATTTAATTCAGCCGCAACAACATTCTCAGGATCAGTCGAAAGACTATTAGTCGGTATCAAAGTAAATACCATGAGTGATGAAATTATAACGGCAGCAAATCTTTTGCTTAAGTTTCTTTTCATATATATACCTCGCTATCTAACTACAATCTTTACGGTTACTGTTTTCGTACCGGATTTGTATTCTTTATTTCCGGCTGCGGTTACCTTGATCTTAACCTTGTAAGTTCCCTTCTTCAGGCCCTTCTTAAGTGTGATCTTTCCTGTCTTTTTATTAACTGTAATCTTCTTGGCATATTTTTTCTTGTTTACACTTACCTTCTGATAGGACAGTTTTCCTTTGGCTTTGGTTATCTTCATAGCCTTGGTGCGTTTGACGGAAACACTCTTTTTCTTAAGTGATGCAACCTTTGCTTTTACACTCTTTGCCTTAACTGTAAGAGTATTATTTTTAAGACTTGCGGTCTTGTCATCGGACTTTCCGTCGTCCTTTCCGTCACCTTTTCCTTCATCTTTTCCATCATCTGTATCTCCTCCAATCTTAGGAGATTCATTTATGAATGTATAAGATGAGTATAACCTGCCCTTAGGATCTGTAACCCATTCACGAACCTGAACTTCATATATCTTACCTTTTTCAAGATCAGTGAGCGTCAGTATATTGGACTTGCCATCAAATTCTTTCTCAGTCCATTCATCTGTGTCTTTTACTCTGTACTTAACCTCATATCCTTCAGTACCTTCCCAGCTGTGATCGTCCATATTCAGAGTCAGAGAATTTCCTTCGGTTGTCATGTCCCGAATATATGACATAATAAGTTCAATCTTGATTGGTATATATAATGTACCTATACCTTCAGCAGTTACGATCAGTTCAGTACGTCCACAGCCCTTTGCTCTAAGTACCTTTCGGGATATATCTCTTCCGTTTGCTATACTCAGGATTTCCTCTCCACCTTCGGAAAGTTCCCAAGTAATATTCAGATCTTCAGGCACATCAACAGAAGCATCACCACTGAATTCAAGCATTACATATATATTAGGATCCGGTCGATCCTCCTCTTCTTCCGGTGAAACAGGCTTATTGTATATTACCTCTCCTAATCCACGCAGTGCCATGCTAAGATTAGGTTTCTTTACAGCAAAACCCTTAATAGGGAAATTATCTACAGCCATACCATCAGGAGTATTCCTGGAATCCATTAGAAGTCTTTCCTGCAGCTCTCTATCACTGAAATCCATCCACTCATCATCAGCAAAGAGATAGCTTTCTCCCGGATTAACTATACCTTTTGTAAAAATCTCATCTTCAAAACCACCAAAACTGGTCTGGACATTAACAGCATAATTATTTTCCGGAGTTGTCTGAGTCACAACTATTGAATAGGATTGTCCCTTCATAACCATAAATGGTTTATTCAGATTTACTTTGTGGAATCCACCATATTTAAAATTGCAGGTAACTGAGTCCATAAGAAGTCCGTCTGTAGGGGAAGTGAATTCCTCCGGCATAAGATATACGTCAAATGTAACTGTTGTTCCGGGGTAATTAGTTTCGCAGGATACCTGACGGAGCTCTTCACAGTAATCAGCTTTAAATACATTTGCCATACGAACCTGGCTTTCTACATTCGCAGCATAAAGCTCCTTTACAGGCATATAGTCATATTGATCAGTAATCTTTGTATCATCTGTTATCTGAGCATCAAAGTCCAGGGCTTCAGGGGTACTTATGCTCTGATCATAATAGGAAAGCCAGAAATATCCGGTATGAAGTCCTGTGTTTTCATCAACAATTCCCCACAGACCTTCACCATGATTTGGGAAGTCACAATCTTCGGCACCCCAGCTGTTCTTAACAAGCCATGCACCATTTTCAGGTGGCTGCTGTCCTTCAATAAAGTTGGACTTGTCATAGTTATCGTCCCATCCCACAATAGTTACTGCATGGGTTCCGCTTAATCTGTCAACAGTATACTGAGCCCAGTTGCCACTTAAATATTCTCCGTGTTCAGCAAGTACCGGATTAAATGTATCCAGCCAATAACCTATCTGAACACCTCTTTTATTTATAAGCTGTTCTTTGATAGCTGCCGTACCTGCCGGGTTATATGAATAAGTATCCCATTCGCCGGATTTATCTATAAATGCCGGAGATGGAAGCATATAAGACTCAGCCAGAGAATATGACTGTTTGAAACGATATTCATCAGGAATGGACCAGTCATCAGTGGCACTATAACAGAAATTCGTAAATTTTCCTTTTATGATCTGCTTATCTGTGTAGCCATTTTTTCCTTTGTATTCAAGTATAGGATCTTTAGATTCTAGTACAGGTCCTGCTCCTGAAGCAAAAAGGCTGGTTGCCGTAGGGGCCATGCCACCAAAGTCATATCCCTCATTTACTGTATCAAAATAAAATCCTTCACCATTCTGAGAATTACCGGGCTCATTTACCGGTTTAGACGCAAAGTATGAAAGATGTTTTTCCGACAGATCAAATGTTTCCGAATCAAGTCCACTCCCAAGTTCAGAATCACCCAGTATACTCGTTTCAGCTGCTGCAATAGCCGCAAAGCCCCAGCAGTTTCCGAATGGATTCTGAAATTTTACGGGAGTAACATAGGATTTTCCATTTACATTACGAAGATCGAAAGATTCCGGATAAGTGTCAGCACGAAGTGCTGCCTGATCCTGTGCTGCTTTCGAAGTATAGTTGAACGGATCCTGAGACGAGTCTGCAAACTGACCGGCTATCTCACTAATAGTGTCAGAATCAGAACTTTTTGCCTGAACCTCAGAAATCGGTTGAATGCCCGGCATAACGACTAACCCTAAAGTCAAAGCTCCTGATAAGAATAATGATATAATTTTTTTCTTCATAGCCCCTCCTTATTCTCTTCTCCAAATAACCGTAAAGGCCCATGACCCATTGGGGTAAAACCCCTATGGGCCAATGGGCCATGGTTTGCTTCTACTTATTCATGATGTATTCATCCATTGCTGCTGCAGCCTTCTTTCCGGCTCCCATGGCAAGGATAACTGTTGCGGCACCTGTTACGGCATCACCACCTGCGAAGACTCCCTCACGAGTTGTTGCACCGCTTTCATCTGCTACAAGACATCCACGCTTGTTTGTATCAAGACCTTCTGTTGTGCTCTTGATAAGTGGATTAGGTGATGTTCCGATGGAAACGATGAAGCAGTCTGCTTCGATTTCATTTATCTTTCCTTCAATCGGAACCGGACTTCTTCTTCCTGATTCATCAGGTTCTGAAAGCTCCATCTCCTGACATCTGATGGCCTTTACTCTTCCATCCTCACCAACTACCTCTATTGGGTTGTTAAGAAGTTTAAAGATGATTCCTTCTTCTATAGCATGTTCAACCTCTTCCTTACGTGCCGGAAGCTCTTCCATGGAACGTCTGTAAACTATGGTTACTTCTGCACCAAGTCGTTTAGCTGAACGGGCAGCATCCATGGCAACATTTCCACCACCAACTATAACTGCTTTCTTTGGATGTTCAATAGGTGTTTTTGAATCTTCTTTAAATGCTTTCATCAGATTGATTCTTGTAAGGAACTCATTTGCTGAGTAAACACCGTTCAGGTTTTCTCCCGGGATATTCATGAATCTTGGAAGTCCTGCACCGGATCCGATGAATACTGCTTCGTATCCAAAATCATCAAACAGTTCATCAACTGTGATTGACTTTCCTATAACTACATTTGTTTCAATATTAACCCCCAGAGCTTTAAGTCCGTCTACTTCCTTCTGAACGATTGCCTTAGGAAGTCTGAACTCAGGAATTCCATATGCCAGAACTCCGCCAGGTGTATGAAGTGCTTCGTAGATTGTTACTTCATAGCCCTTCTTAGCAAGATCTGATGCACAGGCAAGACCTGAAGGACCACATCCGATAACAGCACATTTGTGACCGTTTGGTTCCGGTTTTTCAGGAGCTGCTGTTACATTTGCATTATGCCAGTCTGCTACGAATCTCTCGAGACGTCCTATGGCAACAGGCTCACCCTTGATACCTCTTACACATTTTGACTCACACTGCTTCTCCTGTGGGCAAACACGACCACATACAGCAGGAAGTGAACTTGAACGATTAATTACCTGATAAGCTCCTTCGAAATCCTTCTCGGCAATCTTCTGAATGAATTCAGGAATTGATATCTGAACCGGGCAGCCCTCCATACATGGATGCTTTGGACAGTTAAGACATCTCTGAGCTTCATCTATAGCCTGCTCTTCTGTATAACCAAGAGCAACCTCGTCGAAATTCTTATTTCTTACGTTAGGATCCTGTGAAGGCATAGGATTCTTATCCAATCTCATATTCGGCATGTTACTGTACCTCCTTACCTAACATATTGCATGCTTCTTCTCTGGCTTTTAATTCAAATGGCTTATAGATACCACCTCTTGCCATCGCTTCATCAAAGTCTACCTCGAAACCATCGAAGTCCGGTCCGTCTACACATGCGAACTTTGTCTCGCCGCCAACTGTAAGTCTGCAGCATCCGCACATTCCGGTTCCGTCTACCATGATCGGGTTCATACTTACAACTGTTTTTACATTGTATTTCTTTGTTGTCATTACAACAAACTTCATCATGATCAGTGGTCCGATGGCAATAACCTCATCGAACTCTTCACCATTTTTGATGAGCTCTTCAAGCGGTGCTGTTACAACACCCTTTCCTCCGGCTGAGCCATCATCTGTCATTAATATATATTTGCTGGAAGCAGCCTTGAACTCGTCCTCAAGAATAATAAGATCTTTGTTTCTGAATCCGACGATTGAAGTAACCTCACAACCGATATCGTGAAGCTTCTTTGCCACAGGATAAGCAATGGCACAACCAACACCACCACCTACAACTGCTACCTTCTTAAGCCCCTCCGTCTCAGTCGCATTTCCCAAAGGACCTACAAAGTCATGAATGCTGTCGCCAACGTTTAGAGAATTAAGTATCTCCGTACCTGCTCCAACAATCTGGAAAATAATAGTAACTGTTCCCTTTTCTCTGTCATATCCTGCAATGGTGAGAGGAATTCTCTCGCCATCCTCTGTTGCACGGAAGATAATAAACTGTCCCGGTTCAGCCTTGCGGGCAACCAGCGGAGCTTCTACTTCCATAAGAGTAACTGTAGGATTAAGAGATTCTTTTCTTACAATCTTATACATCTTAATAAACTCCTTTTTCTCTGTATAAATGTTATCGATGCTGAAGGATTTTTCAGCATCCTTTGAAGAACGGAGTCGGAGGGATTCGAACCCTCGTGCCCCGGAGGGCAAACGCATTTCGAGTGCGCCCCGTTATGACCACTTCGATACGACTCCAAAAAACAAAGTTAACTAATTAAGTATATCTTAAATAAACTTAGTATTCAAGTATGTTTTCTTCAGTAATTCAGCCTTTTTCAAACCTTTATCATACCCTTCCCAAGGAAAGTGCAAAAACAAAAAGAGCTATCGCTACACCTGCTGTCATACCAACTACAGCCCAGACAATTCCGCCTTCCTTTCTTGTAGCAAGAACACTAGTCCTAAACTCCTTTAAGTCCGACATACCTCTCATCTTATCTAAAACAGCTCTCTGCTCCTCAGTCATAGTATCTATATCACAGTTCTGGAGCTGTCCATCTTTTTTGTCCAGGCCTCTTTTCTGAATATCCTGAGTCAGTTCATTATATTCTCTGATTCTGTCCTCCAGAAAATGTTTTTCATCGGCGAAGGATATTACATTATTCTTCTTCCTGTATTCTGCAAATCTCTCATCGGAGTTGAGTACACTACTCTGCCATAAAAGATTAAGCATATTTCTTAACATGATCGGCAGAAGTCCGAACTCACAAACAAAAATAATCGCCGGAGTAAATAACAGGAAAAATACATATAATACACTGAATAATCCGGATAAATTACTTAATATTGTAAATATATAAAGAAGAATTATACAAGTAAGTGGAGATGCCACCAATAGAATAACGGATATTACCTTCTTTTTGGTTTCCTCATGTAATCTCAGTTTTCTGGTTTCAAGATCTTCCAGCTGTAGCTTATACTCTCTATGGGCAAAATCAATCTTCTGCTTCAGAGAATTAAACTCATCAAGAAATCCACCATCTCCTGTTGCGGTCTCATATCCGGGGCCTCTAGTTTCGGAAATACTGTTTTCAATCATAAAATCACGAATCTCATCCTCTTCGGTTTTATTAAGCCTGTAACCCATAAAGTTTCCTCCGATAAATTAAGATAATGTTAATGTTTTAAATATTGAATATTAAGTCTTTTCGATGTATCATTCTTCTATGAAACAGATATGCAAAATAAATCATGTAAAGGAGAAACCATATGATTTGCTATAATTGTGGAAATGAAGTAACAACAGAAGGAACAAATTGCCCATTCTGCGGATCTCCTCTTAGTGCAAATGCAGGAAATCAGCAGGCATATAACCAGCAGCAGTTTAATCAACAGGGTTACAACCAACAACAGTTTAATCAGCAGGGTTACAACCAGCAGCAGTTTAATCAGCAGGGTTACAACCAGCAACAGTATAATCAGGGAACCGGCGCTCCTTCTATAGATGCAAAAACAGCAAGTATTATAGTATATATTACATGGATTGGTCTTTTAATCGCAGCTATCTGCGGCGATAAAAATGATCCACTATTCAAGGGACATCTGAATAATGCCCTCACTATTTACATCGCTTCACTTATTCTTGGTGTTGCATGTATTATTCCGGTACTTGGATGGATTGCTGCCATCGTAGGTGAGATTTTCCTGTTCGTATGCATGATCATGGGAATCATCGATGCTGTAAATGGAAAGCATAATCCGCTTCCTCTTATCGGTGGATTCCAGATCATCAAATAAACTACCAATTAAGCTTGTGAAGTTCTCCTTCATCTTCCAGTTCAGGGAAATCCAGTTGTCGGAGAGCTTCATAAAGAATAATTGCAGCACTATTGGAAAGGTTCAAGGACCTTTCCTCTTTTTTCATTGGAATCCTGATACATTCTTCAGGATGCTGTACCAGAACCTCCTCCGGAATTCCGGCACTCTCTCTTCCAAACATGATATAATCCCCATCCTGAAAGCTTACATCTGTATATCTATGCTTTGCCTTTGTGGTGGCATAATAGATTTGAGGCGTATTTTTTTCAGAGTTCCTGCTCTCATTACTAACATACTCGTAGAACGCCTCAATATTATCATGCTCCACCACATCCAGCTTGTCCCAGTAATCAAGTCCCGCTCTTTTTAGCATCTTATCGTTTATCCTGAAACCGAAGGGTCTTATCAGATGAAGTCTTGCTCCTGTTATCACACAGGTTCTTCCAATGTTTCCTGTATTATATGGTATCTCCGGTTCCAGAAGAACTATATTGATCATTTTGTCATTCCTCGTTGGTTTATTTTATCTTAAGTTTAATGGTCACCGTTATTTCTTGTGGAGGTAAATGCCCCCTTACATCTTATCCGTTATTAAAGATATTTACACATAGTCCTTTATCATAGAAAGTCAGATCATCTCCGACCAATATTCCCTTTCCATTCTCAACTTCTATAATGTTAACCGCACAGTTTTCAGGAACCTTGCCATGCCAGTAGTCTGTCTTATCCACATAAACCTGATTTAAAAGAGCTCTGAGAGCACATCCATGTGTTGATACAAGAATGGTCTTATCGGCAAGCTCCTGGCGACTTATGATGTCATTATAAAAATCTCCCGTCCTGTCAATGAGGTGCTGTATGGATTCTCCATTGGGGCCACCCACAAAATTATAAGCATCCTTTAAGAAGAACTCATATTCCATTTCGGGGATATTAACATTCTCCCCTCTCACAACCATTCCTTCCCAATCTCCAAAACTTATTTCCTTGATTCTTTCATCAAAAATCATATCATCAGCTGTTAAAGAAGTTACTTGATTTTCTTTAAGCAATATCTCAGCCGTCTCTTTGGCACGCTTCAGGGGACTGCAGAATACTACATCAAAAGCAACATCCTTAAGTGCTTTTCCTGTAAGCTCTGCAAGCAGGATACCATTATCATTTATTGAAGCATCCAGCCAGCCTTGAAGTATTCCCTTTCTGTTATTCTCTGTCTCACCATGTCGTACTACGTAAATTTTCATTGTTGTTAATTATCTTCTTCCTTTTCTCTAAACTTTTATATTAATGGATCTTCCATAATCTCTATTACTATTCTTCATACTCCAACATAAAACTAATATCATTCATAAGCTTATTAAGAAATGGAGCTAAAAAGAATGCATTTTCTTTAGTTATAT
>JAILMQ010000041.1 GCA_024692605.1 Eubacterium sp. | reverse complement strand
GAATGTTTTGAAAACATTGACTTATTTACAGGGATTATTCCGATTCCAACTATATAGTTACTGAATTCCTGAGTTTCCATGTCAACTATTCCCTCAGTAAGAATACCTGAGACTTTTCTTCTGCCCATATATAATCTGCTGTTTTCCTTTAGCGTTATCTCTTTTCCGGTAAATTTCTCCAAGGAATTCTTTACAGCCGTCACCGCAAGCTTTGGAACTTTTTTTCCGGTTATATTCAGATAATCAGGCTCCAGTATGATACTCAGATATATTCCGCCTTCCGGAGATTCGAAACTGTCACCGCCATGTCCTTTTCCTGAAGTCTGGGACCTGGCAACTATTATGGTACCATGTTTAAATTTACCATCTGAATTAAGCAGCAGCTTCTTGGCCTCCACATTTGTAGACTCTATACTTTCGTGAACGATTATCTCTACCTTATCAGCATCGAACCCCTGCTTTTTCAGTTCACATTTTACTGACTGCCGGGAAATGATATCACAGTTCTTATTTAATCTGTATCCTTTATTAGAAACGGATTCTATATCATATCCTTCTTTTTTTAGTTCGCTTACAGCCTTCCATACAGCATTTCTGGAAATGCCAAACTCAAGTGCCAGACTTCCTCCGGATATAAAGTTACCCTTTTCATTTTCCAGTTTTTCAAGCACCCTGTCCTTTGTCACCATACCCTACTCCTGACATCTAAGCATATTCTACCAATCCATCTGATCCATTATTTCAAAGGCTTCGCCTTCAGGTTCCCTGTGAAGAAATATATTCTCTCCGGTTATTGGATGAGTAAATTCCATCCTTGTGGAAAAAAGACCTATTTCAGATTTTCTACTGTTTTCTTTTTTTCTGCTTCCTGCTTTATTCTTTCCTTTATTACCTGCTTTATTAGACTGGCTATTATTAAACTGTGGATTATACTTGGTATCTCCCCAGACAGGAGTACCGTGAGCCGCCATCTGACACCTGATCTGGTGATGTCTTCCTGTAATAAGTTCCACAAGAACATAGCTTATTGGCCCTTCATCTGTTTCCAGCTCATCCAGAACCTCATATGCAAGCTCTGCTCTCTTAGCTCCTTTTGTACCCTTCTGTACAACCTTTGTTACATTCATTTTCTTATCATGAAGGAGATAATCTACATATTCTCCTTCGGGTTCATCCATAAATCCGTTTACAACTACCTGATAGAATTTCTGAATCTCCCCATCCTGCACCATATCACTGAGTTTTGATGCAGTATCTTCATCCTTAGCAAAAAGTATGATACCACCAACCGGTCTGTCCAGTCGGTTTATTACAGCAACATAGGGTTCCTCAGGGTCATTAGATTCATCTGATGATTCTGCCTTATCATACAGATACTCTTTTACAAGAGTCACCATATCTTCACCGTAGGTTTTATCCGGCTGACTTGGTACGCCGTATGGTTTCACGCAGGCTATTATATATTCATCTTCATATAATATATCCAATTTCATAAAATACCTCTCATTTTTCAAAAAGCATACCAGGTGGGCTGCCCCCTTGGTATACCCCTGGTACAGAAACGGGACAGGTAAAACCTGTCCCATTATCACATTAATCTAATTCATCATAAATCTTCTGTGCACTTACGAGTCTTACACAAAGTGTAAAGAGTTCAGCTGCAAGCTTCAGATCTTCCAGATTTGGATATGTAGGTGCTATACGGATGTTGCTGTCATGAGGATCCTTTCCATATGGCCATGTAGCTCCTGCATTTGTCATTACAACACCGGCCTTCTTAGCCTTATCAACGATTTCTTTAGCACAGCCATCAAGAGAATCAAAACTTATGAAGTAACCTCCGATAGGCTTTGTCCATTCACCTATCTCAAGACCACCAAGTCTGTTCTCCAATGTCTGAAGTACTGCCTCAAACTTTGGTCTGATAATAGCAGCATGCTTCTTCATATGCTCTGTCATTCCATGAATATCTTTAAAGAATCTCACATGTCTCAGCTGATTAACCTTATCATGTCCGATGGTCTGATGTTTCAGCTGACTAAGAATGTCTTCCATATTGTTAGGTGATGTTGCAAGTGCCGCAATTCCGCCACCTGGGAAAGAAATCTTTGAAGTAGAGGCAAACTTATATACCATATCAGGATTTCCCACCTTCTTACATTCAGCAAGAATCTCTACTATATAATCTTCCTTATCATCATAGAGATGATGAATTCCGTAAGCATTATCCCAGAAAATTCTGAAATCATTTGCAGCAGGCTTAAGTCTTGCAAATCTTCTTACTGTTTCATCGGAATATGAATAGCCCTGAGGATTTGAATACTTTGGAATACACCAGATACCCTTGATGGTCTCATCCTCACTTACCAGCTTCTCAACCATGTCCATATCAGGACCTTCCGGTGACATAGGAACAGGAATCATCTCTATTCCAAAATACTCTGTAATTCCGAAATGTCTGTCATATCCAGGAACAGGACAAAGGAACTTTACCTTATCCAGCTTGCACCAAGGAGTATTTCCCAATATACCATGAGTCATGGCACGGGCAATTGTATCATACATTACATTCAATGAAGAATTTCCGTAAATGATAATGTTATCCGGATTGTTTTCCATCATATCTCCAAGAAGAACCTTAGCCTCCTCAATACCTGTCAGCACACCATAGTTACGACAGTCTGTACCATCTGCGCAGGAAAGATCCGCTTCAGAATTAAGTGCATCCATCATACCCATGGAAATATCAAGCTGCTCACGGCATGGCTTACCGCGGCTCATATCAAGTCTGAGATCCATATCCTGATACTTTTTGTATTCCTTTTTCAGAGCCTTGATCTCTCTCTCCAGCTCCTCTTTTGTCATATCCTTATAAGCCTTCATTTCCGATTTCCTCCATCATATCTATTAGAATTAATTAGATTAAAACTCAATCTCTTATCTATCTACAATTTATTATCCTACCATATATTCCATTAATGTTGCAACTTACAGCTGTCACAGTGCTTTTTAAGTTCATTACGAAGGTACTCGTATCTTTCTTTCTTTTCCTGCTTCGCGAAGTGAACCTCTCTGAATTGTTCAGGATTATCTTCGTAGCTAAGCTTCTCATCTCCGAACTGCTCGCTTGTCAGATCAAATGTAACTCCATCGATTACATTGTAGCAATGATAATTGCCCCCGGGACGAAGCACTCCGAAAACCTTACCTCCAAATATGTCCTGTACCAGAAAAGCTGTAATTGAACATTGACCTAAGGTAATGTTGTCCTTGCTCCACTCATTTCTAAGTCTGGGAGCACAGGTATATTCACACCATATATGGGAAAGTGCATCGTACATATCCTGTGGGGTAACTATACCATAGTAGTCAGAATTACTGCTCTTCATTATCGCATTTTCCCAATTATAAAAAATATATCCCATACTAATTTCTCCTAAACAGAGCCCTGTGTCTACCCTTTACCTTGCTACCAGAAGATATACAAAGTACACTGCGTAAGATATCAGGAATGCACCTCCTCCTATCTTACCAAGCTTCTTATTTTTAAATGTAAATGCAAAGAGAAGTATTGCCGCATGTAAAGCAACAAAACCGTCCAGGGTAAAGTTTGCTCCACTTGCCTTGTAAGGAAGATCCATTATTACACTTGTTATTCCGAGAATAAAAAGAATATTGAAAAGATTACTTCCTACAATATTTCCAATTGCAAGATCTGCACTTCCTTTTTTAGCTGCAGTAACGGAAGTTACAAGTTCCGGAAGAGATGTTCCGAAGGCCACCACTGTAAGCCCTATAATTCTGTCTGAAACTCCAAATATCTTTGCTATGGTGGAAGCACCTCCAACAGTAATATTACTACCGAAAATAATTGCGGCAAGTCCACCTAGAATAAAGATAGGGATCAGCCATACCTTAACATCCTTTGTCTCTTCGGGTTCCTCATCTACCTGATTCTTTTTTGAATACCATAGCAGGTAACCCAGATAACTGAAAAGCAGGATTAAAAATATAATTCCTGTGATCCTTGTTAACTTTCCTCCCACCATTCCCCATACAATAAGGAGAATTGTTGAGAATATCATAAAAGGAATATCTACACGAACAGTATCCTCTTTTACCTTTAATGTAATTATCAATGCGGTAATTCCCAGAATAAGCAGAACATTCATTATGTTGCTGCCCAGCACATTTCCAATTGATATTCCGTTATTACCCCTGACTGCGGCACTTATACTAACAGCAGCTTCCGGAGCACTGGTTCCCATAGCAACAATAGTAAGACCTATGACTATCTCAGGAACACCAAGCTTCTTAGCAACTGCAGCAGAACCATCCACAAAAAAATCCGCTCCTTTGATCAACAATATAAAACCAAGTACGATTTTTGCCAGGCTGATTAATATATCCAAAGTATTTCCTCCTTTTTATAAACGACGTTAACATTATAAGTTATCATCCACTTGGTTTCAACGATAAAAAATAGTTGTAATCATCAAAAAACAGTTATACCTTGACATAGATTCAAAACAGTTTTATACTTTTGTGCATTAAAGTATTAAAGTGAGGAGCAGATTGATATGATAAAAACAGTTGGAGTAGTCGGCCTTGGTCTTATTGGTGGTTCCTTTGCCAAAGCATATAAAGCTTATTCAGATGTCCGGGTGCTGGGATATAATAGAAGCAGACGAACAACTCAGCTGGCAATATTGGAAGGAACCCTGGATGGTGCACTTCTTTTAGAAGGTGATGAACAACCTGATAATTCAAGTGTTATTACAGGCACTCTTGAAGATTGTGATCTGGTAATAATTGCACTTTATAATCAGGCTATCATAGACTTTGTAAAAAACAATGCAACACATTTTAAAAAAGGAGCACTGGTTATTGATGCAGGCGGACTGAAGCGTCGTATATGCAGAGAATGCTTTCCTGTTGCTAAGGAACATGGTTTCTTCTTTGCCGGAGGGCACCCAATGGCAGGTATGAAATTCTCAGGATATAACTACAGCACAAAAAGTCTTTTTAAGGATGCTTCCATGATAGTTGTTCCTGAAGAACTGGAAAATACAGATCTTGTCGACAGATATAGAGATGCTCTTGAACCTTGCCATTTTGGAGAAATAACTGTCTGCAGTGCAGATAAGCATGACAAGATGATTGCCTTTACTTCAGAAATGCCACACATTGTTTCTAATGCATTTATTAAAAGCCCAACTGCAAAGGAACATGATGGTTTCTCAGCAGGAAGCTACAAGGATCTTACCCGTGTAGCATGGTTAAACGAAGATATGTGGACAGAAATCTTTTTGGAAAATAAAGATAATCTGATCTATGAACTGGATACGATAATTAATTTCCTTGAAGAATATAAAACTGCTCTTAAATCTAATGATGCAAAACTTCTTCATGATATTCTTCACGATGGAAAGCTTGCCAAAGAGGAAGTAGACGGAATATAAAGCATAGCAATAAAGTATAACAATCAAAAATGATACTAAAAAAGCGAGGATTGATTTTTATCAATCCTCGTTTAATGTTTCAAGTATAAAATTAAATATCACTGATCCGAAATAGAGAAGCACTCCCAGCCAGAAGGATATACATCCCAGGCCAAAACGATAATGAACATACATCTTGTCTGCACCATTGACATGATTCTTCTGCGCCTCCAGCACGTGAGTACCCCAGCTTTTGTTCAGCTCCTGAAGCTGATCAATGGTTCCCCGGAAAACAGAAGTATGTGTCATAAGGATCATCAGAACAACTATTATGAAAAGGGAGATCAATCTGATTCTCTTCTTTTTATTTACAAAAAAGTCTGTTCTTGTGAGATTATCCTTTATTCCGGCAATCAGCAGAAATATAACAATAAGTCCATAAAGTATCAGAAATATACAGGGCAGAGCACCTTTAAAATTAAAAGAAACATCTGTTATCTTGTTACTTATATCCCTGATAAATATACTGTCCAGTCCCTGCTTTGCACTTTTAAAAAATGTAGCACCACCTGTTACTTTTTCATCAGTCATTACAACAAGACTTTTCCAGTACAAAAATGCCGCTGCAAGCATAAGCCCACAGCCTGCAAGCGACATTAATCCTGCTATCGTATAAGAACTGGAATTTTCATAAAATGGTACTTTTTCTTTACCACTTTTCATCAACATAAATTCCTTCCTCTCTAAGCTGTTTAAGTTTTTCTTTCACCATATCAAGCTCTTCGAGATATGTCATTCCAAACCATTGTTCAGATGTAGGGATACAGGAAACATTTCCCTTATCTCTTTCAAGAATACTCTGTACTGCATCTGATATGGTTTCCTCAAAAGTGTCAGGCTTTGCCTCAACACCTTCTATAAATCTTTGTTTAAAAGATACTTCAATATCATCAATAAATCCGGTATTAAATGCCCAAAGGTTCATAGACGCCAGCGCACCCTTAGGAATAAGATGATGGGAAATATCTCCCTCCAGCTGAAAATAACCTCTGCCATCCTCCAGCTTAATATTTTTTCTTTCGTCTATCCTCTCAAGATAACCCTTTGAATCTACAACACAGACACCTCTGTTTACTGTACCGGTAGGACTTAATGTTTTTACCAGATCATAACATATACATCCATGTGATCCCTGAGAAGAGGATTTGCTTAAGAACTCATAGGCTGCAATATACGCATCTCTTCCATAAAAGTCATCAGCATTTATAGTCAGAAATTTTTTGCCTTTAAGAACCTTTCTGGCACTCCAAAGAGCATGAGTTGTTCCCCATGGCTTAGTACGTCCGGCCGGAATCTGAACATCTCCCGGAACTTCTTCCAAGGATTGATATACATAGGATACCGGGATTTTTTCTGCAATCCTGTTACCAATTGCTTTTTTAAACTTCTCTTCAAAATCCTTACGGATTATAAAAACAACCTCAGAAAATCCAGCTTCTATAGCATCATATATGGCATAATCCATAAGAATATGACCCATATCATCAACCTTCTGAATCTGCTTCAAACCCTTAAATCTGCTACCAAGACCGGCAGCCATTATAACGATTGCGATACCTTCTTTAGCCATATGCGTTCTCCTTCACTAATTACCGGAAGAGGAAGAACTCTCTGTTGTCTCCTCCTCTGTAGGCTTTTCCTCTGTAATTAGATCTTCCTGATCCTTATTCTCAATATAAACGTTTATTTCATCCTGAGTTACTTTTTCCCCTGCAAGTACTCTTTCAATAAGTTCATGTCCATATTTTACATCAGAATCGTTTGGTGTCATAACATAAGCTGCTGAACCAAGTGAGAAACATGTCTTCTCTGAATCAGAACCACTTACGCTGTATGTAAGAACTGTCCACTCGCCATTATCAAGTGTCTTCTGAACAAGATAACCAACATCATCCTTGCTCATATCTGTCTGGAAAAGACCCTCAAGAGAATCCATTATTCCAGAATAATTCTTAAGTGCTTCAGGTGACTCCAGTTTCTCGATTGTTGCTTTAACAACCTGCATCTGGTTACGTCCACGCTGTCTGTCACCATCTGTAAATGCATATCTTGCTCTAACATATCCCAGAGCCTGCTCACCATTAAGGTGATTTACACCCTTTGCGAACTGATACTGACCTTCCTCAGTAATAGACTCAAAGGAATATTCAGAATTAACATCTATTCCGCCAATCTGCTCTATAATGTTCTGGAAGCCGGAGAAGTTAAGTCTTACATAATAGCTTAAGTTTGTTCCGTAAAGATTTTCAAGAGTATGCATTGAAGACTCTATTCCATAAAGTCCGGCATGTGTAAGCTTATCCATCTTACCCTTGTTTGGATCCTGCAGCTGAACATAATAATCTCTTGGAGTAGAAACCAGAAGAATCTCCTTACTTTCAGTATTTACAACTCCGATTATATTAACATCACTACGGCTCTTTGCAGTTACTGATCCAAATGTATCAATTCCACTGAAGTAAATACAGAAGTGGTCTAAGCTTACTTCCTCTTCCTCCTCTTCTATCTCTTCAGTAATTGTATTCTCCATTATTACCTTGAGTCCCTTTGAAAAATCAGGAGTTTCCTCAGATGCATCCGCCATTGCAAGAGTACCCTTACTTGTAATAATAGACTGAATGACACCATTTTCAAAGGCACCAATAAGAACAAATATAGAATCATATTCTACAGTCTCAACATCTGCTCCCACGCTTTCCTCAACCTTCTGGATAGTTTCCTGAATATGCGCAGAATCATCTGTTGTAACTATTCCGAATTTATAACCTTTATCCACTGCCTCGTTAATTGATGCAACCTCATCATCCTTGGCAACGTAAACGTTAATCTCATCTACCTCAGTAGTTTTTCCCGTTACCTTATCCATTGCCTTATTAGTAATGTAAATGTAATAAGTAGCAATACTAAGTCCAATGATAAATATAGATGATAAAACTATAGCAAGAATTCTGAGTTTTTTACTTTCCAGTCTTGCCAAAAAGAATATTCCCACTGGTATTGCAACTAAAATAATACTTGCAATTATTCCAATGTGAAAAGGTACTAACTTTGTTGACATAGCAAAGTAGATTGCTACGATAGAAACAATGAGTTGTATACCCGACAGGATATACCCGGAGATTTTTAATGGTTTCATTTTTCCTTCCTTCTTAAGTTTATTCAAACATCATCTTGACATTTTATCATAGTTTAATAAGATATAAAAGAAAAAGTTACAAAATTATTACGATTATATGGGAGATAAAATGAAAGATATAAAATACTACTCCGACTATCTAAATATAAATCTTAGCGACCTGCAGATTCAGCAGTTTAATACTTACATGAATATGGTCATAGAAAAAAACAAGGTTATGAATCTTACATCCATAACTGACCCTGAGGAATTTGCGCTCAAGCACTTTGCTGACAGTCTTTCCCTGATATCAGCAGTCAGCCGGGCAGAGTCGATTAAAAACTCTGAAATCAGCATTATTGATGTGGGTACCGGTGCAGGATTTCCCGGCATTCCTCTTAAGATAGCATTTCCTCAAATCCATCTCACCCTTCTTGATTCACTAAACAAGAGAGTGAACTTTTTAAACGAAGTTGTGGAAGAACTTTCTTTAGAACATATAACGACTATTCATGCACGTGCTGAAGAAGGTGCCCGCCAAAAAGATTTACGTGATAGTTTTGATTTTGCAGTTTCCAGAGCTGTAGCTAATATGAGTGCCCTTACTGAATACTGTCTCCCATATGTAAAAGTAGGCGGATATTTTATTGCATACAAATCCGGAGAGATCGAGGAAGAACTTAATACTTCAAAGAATGCCATCAAGCTTCTGTCAGGGGCTATTGTTGATGTTGTAAATACAACCCTTTGCCGATTCCGATAACCAGAGAAGCTTTGTTGTAATAGTAAAGAAAAAGAAAACTCCCGGCATCTATCCCCGTAAACCGGGAACCGCCAGGAAGTCTCCTTTATAGCACGTAAGTGCAAATATTTTATTCATCAACGAAACCGGTTCTTCTGATTGGTTTCTTGGTAAGATTTCTACTATCGCGCTCTCTCTTTTTCTGAGCCAGCTGATCCTTTCTTTTTACAACATCCGTATATTTATTTTTATTTATGGCGACGATCTTTTTTACGGCAAAAAGTGTATCCTTACTTTCCGATGCCGATTTAAACTTAACCGTAGATAACATTCTTCCATGCTTCGGACAGCTTCCAACCGAAATCACAGTATTATTGTTTACATGGAAGGTCTTTACCTGACTTGTAGTCAGCTTTCCACATTTAACACATCTTATATCCGTTATTCTGGAATCCTTCAAAGCTTCATGCTTTGATTTGTATTCTCCATAAATCTCTTCAAAGATTCCATTATGAAAATCATGTATGGACTCACTTCTTTTTCTCGGATATCTGTATGTATCATAGACATATTTATCAGCTATCTGTCCCAGCTTTCCTTCCTGCATAATACGCGCAGTATAGTAAGCATCATTTATAGCCAGATGAAATGGTCTGTCCTGCTTGAGTTTAAGCCTCGTTACTGCTTTCTCAAGCTTGCAAACACTCTTATCCTTAGAGTATTTCTCAGCATATATCTGCTGGATGTCGTAGAACTTAAGTGGATACGGAAGCTTTTGCATATAATAGAAATCCATATTATTCTGTAAATAACTTAGATCCGATGGTCCCCAGCTGCAGAAAATATATCCGTCCTCGGACTCCTCTTCACACCACTGAATAAATTCAGTACAGGCCTCCTTAAAAGGAACACCCTTTTCCTTCAATTCCTTTTCATCATAATTCAGAATTGCTTTAATATATTTGTGAAACTTAGGATACAGCTTAGGTTTTATCAGCTTATGAAATTCACCTGTCATATTTAATTTTTCATCGAGTCGAACCGCTCCGATTTCAATAATCTCAAAGGGCATCCTTGGATGCTCACCGGCCCTGCCATTGGGACTCTGGTTCCACTCAAGATCAAATACTATGTAATTCATGCTGTAAAAATAATAATACCTTTCTGATTGTTAGTAATTATATTACACCTTTTATATATTCAAATACAACATTATCATTGTAACATCTGCAGGAGAAACTCCGGATATTCTGGAAGCCTGTCCGATGGACTGCGGTCTTACCGCTTCCAACTTCTGTCTGGCCTCTATTCGAAGATTTTTAACCTTGGCATAATCAATATCATCCGGTATACGTTTTTCTTCCATTCTCTGGAAATGTGCAACCTGCTTCATCTGTCTGTCGATGTAGCCCTCATATTTGATGGATATCTCTATCTGTTCAATGATCTCCTTTATAACACCCTTATCAATAAAATCCTCTGATTCTTCATCAGCATCCTTATAATTCTTAAGGTAATCCGGTCTTTCCGCATCCAGTTCTGCAACTGCTTCATAGCTGAACTCCGGTCTTCTGATAAGTTCAGCAAGGGAGACCGCCGTATGAATAGGAGAGCTTTCATTTTTAGCTAAAAACTCCTGTGTTTCCTTTCCGGCTCCGATCTTTACGGCTTTAAGTCTTTCTATTTCCGATTCAATAATACGTCTTTTTTCACAGAATTTTTTATATCTTTCCTCATCAATAAGTCCGATATCATGACCTATATCTGTAAGTCTGAGATCCGCATTATCCTGTCTGAGAAGCAATCTGTATTCCGCACGGCTGGTCATCATTCTGTAAGGTTCTCTGGTTTCCTTTGTAACAAGATCGTCTATTAATACTCCGATATAGCCATCTGAACGTGAAAGCACAATCGGCTCCTTCCCGGAAAGCTTTCTTGCTGCATTAATTCCGGCAATAAGTCCCTGAGCTCCTGCCTCCTCATAACCACTGCTTCCATTGAGCTGGCCCGCTGAAAAAAGACCATCAACAGCCTTAAACTCAAGGGATGGTTTCAGATCTGTTGCAGATATACAGTCATACTCAATTGCATATGCCGGTCTGACTATCTTCGCATTCTCAAGTCCCGGAATAGAATGCACCATTCTGTATTGTACATCCTCAGGCATTGAAGATGATAATCCGTCCAGATACATTTCCGAAGTAAACTCGCCTTCAGGCTCTACAAAAAGCTGATGCCGGTTCTTATCCGGAAACTTCATAACCTTATCTTCAATGGATGGACAGTATCTTGGTCCGGTTCCCTTAATAACGCCAGAATATAGCGGTGATCTGTCTATATTTTCATGGATAATATCATGGGTTTCTTCGCTGGTATAAGTAAGCCAGCAGGAGATCTGATCCCTCATAATATCTTCTTCTTTATTAGTAAATGAAAAGGGCTGAATATGTTCGTCACCCTTCTGCTCAGCCATTTTGGAATAATCGATGGTGTTTCCATCAAGTCTCGGAGGAGTTCCCGTCTTAAATCTTCGAAGATTTATTCCCATATCTGTCATGGACTTTGACAGATGATCTGCAGACATAAGACCATTGGGTCCGGTATAGGTTATAGTATCGCCGTAGATACACATTGCCTTAAGATAAACACCTGTACAAAGAACAACTGCCTTTGCATGATAAACAGCTCCGGAAAATGTTTTCACCCCGGTAACCTTGCAATGCTTATTACCATCATCGGCTGAAGTTCCATCCTCAGAAATCTCCTCATACAGAAGCTCCGCCACTTCTCCCTGTCTCAGGGTAAGCTTTGGATCCTTCTGAAGAGTCATTCTCATCTGCTTTGTATATTCACCCTTGTCAGCCTGGGCACGAAGAGAATGAACTGCAGGGCCCTTAGAAACATTAAGCATCTTGGACTGGATAAAAGTCTTATCGATGTTCTTACCCATTTCTCCGCCCAACGCATCTATCTCACGAACCAGATGACCCTTTGAACTTCCACCTATATTAGGATTGCAGGGCATAAGAGCAACACTATCCATGCTTACAGTAAACATGATAGTTTCAAAGCCGAGTCTTGCTGCAGCCAGAGCTGCTTCGCAACCGGCGTGGCCCGCACCCACTATTACTATGTCATAGGTCTCTTCAACGTTCATATCTGTCTCCCGTTATTGGCAGTA
This sequence comes from Eubacterium sp., assembly GCA_024692605.1. Taxonomy (GTDB): domain Bacteria; phylum Bacillota; class Clostridia; order Lachnospirales; family Lachnospiraceae; genus Eubacterium_Q. The sequence goes on along the minus strand of JAILMQ010000041.1, from coordinate 1,409 downwards.
AAATCATTTTCCCATGCAGAATTCTGAAAAGATTTTATCTGCCAGGTCATCCTCCAGTGTTTCTCCAATTATATCTCCAAGGGATTCGTATGCTGCCATTAAGTCTATGGTGTAAAAATCTTCTCCCATGGCACTATCTATACTTTCCAATACCTTTCCCAGACTTTCGTTTGCTGAAATAAGCGCAGCCTTATGTCTTGAATTGGTAATATATATCTGATCATTAAAGTCTAGCTCATCCCTAAAGAACATATCTGTCAGAACATCTTTCAGATCCTCCAGACCATCTCCTGTCTTTGCAGAAATATCTATTATCTCTGTATCGATGATCGAAGCCAGTTCTTCTTTATCAAGATTGGATTCCTTATCACTTTTATTTATCAGTGTTATTATTTTTTTATCTCTGACACTTTCAAGTATCTCTTTATCCTCCGGAAGCAGACTCTCCGAACCATCCAGAATCATGAGGATAAGGTCGGCTTCTTCAATACTTTCCTTTGCTCTGTCAACACCGATCTTTTCTACAACATCGTCCGTATTTCTTATTCCGGCAGTATCGATAAGCTTAAGTATGATTCCGCCTATATTTACGTATTCTTCAAGAGTATCTCTGGTTGTACCCTCAATATCTGTGACGATTGCTCTTTCTTCACCCAGAAGCAGGTTAAGAATAGAAGACTTTCCTACATTTGGCCTTCCAACTATTGCCGTAGAAATTCCTTCTCTTATTATTCTTCCTTCATCAGCGGTTCTGAGAAGAGCTTCGATCTTATCTTTTACAGTAATTACTACTTCCTTCAATTTATCCGAATATCCATCCAGGCTGTAGTTTTCCGGATCATCCAACGCCGACTCTATGTATGCCGTCTGATAAAGAATCTTTTCTCTAAGTTCAACTACCTGTTTACTTAGCCCACCGGTGAGCTGGCCTACCGATGCCTTTAGAGCCTTGTCAGTTTCGGCATTTATCACATCCATTACTGCCTCAGCCTCTGTCATATCAATACGTCCGCCAAGAAACGCTCTCTTGGTAAACTCTCCCGGTTCAGCAGGACGAACACCTAAGTTTAAAAGAAGCTCCATAACTCTTTTTATGACGTAGCTTCCACCATGAAGATTGATCTCAACTGTATCCTCTGTGGTATAGGTATGTGGTGCTTTCATAACAAGAACCACAGCCTCGTCAAAAATCTCGTCTTCGTAAACGATTCTTCCAAAGGCTGCAGTAAATGTTTCCATATTCTTTATTCTTTTTTTTCCGCGAAATATCTTATCACATATATCTATTGCCTCAGGACCGCTTACACGTACCATTCCTATGGCCGATCTTCCCATTCCCGTCGCAATAGTACAGATCGTATCACTTTTATACATATCTTACAGCGCGTCTTTCAAAATTTCTTTATAAT
>JAILMQ010000030.1 GCA_024692605.1 Eubacterium sp. | reverse complement strand
TATTATACAAGGTAAAAATGTAGATAATGTGGGTCTAGAAGTATGAGATGGGTTAGTTGATAATTTTTTATAAAAAAGTTATATCCACTAAAAGATATACTTCAGGTATACTTTACAAATATATATATCGTGTTATAATCGAACCATAAAATCTTTGAAAGGAAATAAAAGCAATGAACACATTTAGAAACTTATATCTGCATAGTGAATATTCGCTCCATAGTCTCGAATCAGAATCAGACAATGGAATATTTGTTATGCGCTGAAGATATAAGTGTAAAATGAAAGCTAAATGATACATAGCCGCTTATGCTTAGTGCATAGGCGGTATTTTTTATAGGTTAATTCTATGGAGATACTGCGAAAAAGTAGTGTCTCCTTTTTAATTTGTATATGCCTGTGTGATGGAAATGGTATACATAGCGGTCTTAGAAACCGTGGCGAAAGCATGAGGGTTCAAGTCCCTCCGCAGGTACTTTATAAGAATATCAGAAAGGAAGTGAAGAGTATGATTACAGTAAATATGGCAGCAACTGGAGCTAACATCAAAAATATGATGAAGGCTCGTAATATAAAGGTTAAAGATGTTCAGGCTGTATGTGGTTTTGGTACACCACAGGCTATCTTCAAGTGGATGCGTGGCGACTGTATGCCTACCATAGATAATATGATCATCATAGCTGATATGTTTGGCTGCACTATGGATGACATAGTGGTTGTAGATAGATAGTAAGGTCCCATCGAATAAATGGCTAGTTCACCGGGCTCGATTAAGACCAGATATTATTAATAAACTAGGTATTATTATGGTTCCATCGATTTTCAATTACTAATGATTGTTAACATGAGGTTTATTCATTATGTACGCAACCGGAAATAAAAAAATGTTAAATATGCTGATTCTGGAAATTCTTTGGAAATACACTGACGAGGAACACGCCCTGACTCAGCAGGATATACTAAAGCTTCTAAAGAATTATGGCATGGAGTGCGATCGGAGATCCGTTAAGAATAATGTATTATATCTTAAAGAATTGGGATATGATATTTCCATGGAAAAGGGTTATCGTCTGCTATCAAGAGATTTTGATGATTCTGAGTTGCGGATTCTTATTGATAGTGTTCTTTTCTCAAAATCAATTTCAACCAAGCAGGCCAGGGATTTGATAAATAAAATAAGGGAAAAACTGGCAAGTAATTATTTCAATGCAAAGGTATCTCATGTCAGTAATCTTCCTGAATTGAATAGAACTATCAACAAGCAGGCGATGTATTCTTTGGATGCGCTTAATGATGCCATAGCGGATAAGAAGAAGGTCAGCTTCATCTATAACAATATTGGTACTGATTTCAAGCTTCATCCAAGAAGAGAAGAACCTTATATTGTAAATCCGTACCAGATAGTAGCTAATAATGGAAGATTCTATCTGATCGGAAATTATGATAAGTATGATAATGTGGCACATTTCCGGATTGATAGAATGACCGATGTAAGAATACTGGATGAAAAGATCAAACCTATGAGCAAAGTTCCGGAACTGAAGAATGGTCTGAATCTTCCTAAGCATATGGCAGAGCACTTCTATATGTTCAGTGGAGAAAGTGTTACGGTGACTCTAAGAACTACAGAAGATATGATGTCAGAACTGGTTGACTGGTTTGGAAAGAATTTCAGCATTACCGAAAAGAAAGATGGAAATATAACCGTAAGAGTTGCATGCAATAAGCAGGCAATGAGATTCTGGGCGCTTCAATATGGTCCATATGTTGAAGTACTTTCACCAGCGGATCTGCGTGAGAAAATCAAAGCAGATATTGAAGGTATGATGAAAAGGTATTCCTATTCAAAGGAGTAAAAGGACTGTAAAAAAGGACTCTATGCATAATAATATAATCAAATGTATTGATTTTGTAATGATAAAGTAATATAATTCATTTATAGTACAATACATGGAGGTGGTGAATATGTCTAGTACAATACAGGTAAGAGTTGATGATGATTTAAAAATGAAATCTGATAGCCTGTTTAAAGAGTTGGGTACGGATACAACAACTGCAATTCGTATGTTTTTAACGCAGGCTGTAGCATATAATGGCTTTCCATTTGAAATAAGAAAAAATGTAAGTAATTCATATAAGCCATTAACGGAAGATGAAATGTTGGAAAAACTTGCAGCCTCCAGAGCTCATGCAGAACAGGGGCTTTATAGGGATGCTGATGATGTTGTGGCAGATATGAGGAACAAATATGGATTATAAGGTTGTTATTACGATTGATGCAGAACAAGATCTTGAACGTCATATTCGTTATCTACTTGAAAAAAAGAAAAATGATCAGGCAGCCAGAAATGTAATCAAAGATTTTGAGGAAACAAAAGCGAGCCTTTCTAGAGTGGCCGCTAGCTTACAGTTGTGTACGAATCCTCGTTTAAATAAATTGGGATATAGAAGAATTAATTATCTACGCCATGATTATTTTATGATGTACAGAGTTGTTGATGATATGGCAATTGTAGATAATATATTTCATTTTCTTGAAGATTTCGAGAATAAGATGAAATAAGACTGAGACAAGCAAAGTAGTTGCATAGGATAAATAGTGAAACTGCCAAAGGACCGTTATGGATTAACAGAAAATCCATAGCGGCCTTTTTCAGCTACAGATTATAACAGTCAACAGATTTCAGGAAAATCTATGTAAAATTAAATGTACATTCGGTATGATAAGATTAAAAAAGTAAACAGAAGCTTATCCGATATATGAGTGAGGAGGCAAACCATGAACAAAGAGCGTGTTGAGTTACATTGTCATACAAATATGACTGCTTTAGAAGGGGTTTCAAGTGCAGAGGAGCTTATAAGCAGGGCTGATGAACTGGGGCAGAAAGCACTGGCTATTACTGATAGATTTGGTGTACATGCATTTCCGGATGCATATGAAGCATTAAAGAAACGGAACCTGACTGATGAAAAATTCAAAGTAATTTATGGAACAGAAATCCTTATAAATGATGGTTCTGTTCAGCGTACAATAGATGATGCTACATATAGTTATGCGGATCTTTGCCGAGTGATTATTCTGGTTAAGAACCAGGTTGGCTTGAAAAATCTTTACAAGATATTATCCAGCGTGAATTCTTCGAAAGATGATTCGGCGTTGGAAATGAGTAAAGACTTTTTAAATATGTATCGGGACGGACTTCTTTTCGGATGCTGCTTATTTAAGGGGCAGCTGGCAGAGGCGTATTTGAATGGCTTTTCGGAAGATATTCTTCTGGAACTGGCGGAGTTTTATGATTTCTTTGAAATCGAAACAGATTCTAATACCAGATTTCAATATGACCGCTACTACGATATTGAAACGCATTCAGCACTGTATGATAACCTAAACAGGACGATTCTTGATGTTGGCAGGAAAACAGGTAAAATGGTCATCGCATCTGCAAATGTATATTATACTGACGCCTCCCAGGAGATGAGTTATAGAATCTTACAGGATGCTTTTGAGTGTGATGATAATGTAAAATATTTTGACCATCATTTAATGTCGACAGAGGAAATGTTGGAATCCTTCAAGTACCTTGGCGAAGATATAGCGATGGAGGTTGTGGTTGATAATACAAACAAAATCGCTGATATGATAAAAAATGTGATTCCTATATCAGAAGAAAAACATTTTCCGCAAATACCGGATGCCGATAATTATGTCAGAGAAATGAGTTATATAGAAGCACGGCGTTTTTACGGCGAAGAACTTCCATCTGTTATAAAGGAAAGAATTGAAAAAGAGATAAATGGAATAATCCAGAATGGCTATTCATCTATATATGTTATATATGCAAGATTAGCAGAAGAATGCCAGATGCGGGGATATCTAAATGGCACCAGAGGCTGTGTGGGTAGTTCACTTGTTGCGTACCTTTTGGGAATTACCGGGACTAATCCACTACCGCCA